>WFTO01000400.1 GCA_015485435.1 Anaerolineae bacterium
ACACCCCACTCCCCTCGCATGGTGCGGGGAGGGTGGGGTTTTGGCGTTTGGGGATTGAAGATTAAAGATTAATGTACCCCGGTTAACAAACCACAAGGGGCACAAAGGCATTAAGAACACGAAGAAAAAATGTATAAACTTCTCTTTGTGTCTTTGTGCCTTAGTGTTCTTAGTGGTTTTCGGGTGACACTCCTAGTCGTTACGATTAAAGATTGAAGGCGTCTTTGCATCGGAGATGAGTCTTTAATCTTCAGTCTTTAGTCTTTGATCTTCGATCTCATCCTCCTCAATCGCTACACCTCAGCCAAAATGCGCAATCCTCATCCACTTTTAATCCCCAACCTTCGATTTTAAGCAACACCATCGCCCTTTCGAGCGTACAATAGAGTTGAAAGCTATATTGGGCATTGGGATCGACTGTCGCACAAGCCATCCCAATCCTGATCCTAATCCCAAACAAGGAGTTTAACCATGAACATGAAACGTATCATCCTTCTCCTTAGTGCCTTACTCGTCGTCGCATTCGTCCTGACCGGGTGCAGCGTCACTCAGGCCGGGAAGGATGTCATTGGTGAAGTACAGGAAGAGACGGGCATCGCAGTGGTGCAGGCGCAGGAGCCCCCCACGCCAACTCCCGCGCCCATACAACTTCCGGCTGAGCATCAAGATGCATTGAATATTGCCATGGCTCAGCAGGAAGCACTTGCGGATCTTTACGATAGGGTGGCACCCTCTGTCGTAAACATCAAAGTCACGGTTGGGCATCCCGATATTGGTAATGGTGGAACGCCTCCGGATCTTCCTTTTGGCTTGCCTGGTATGCCTGGCGAGCAAGGTGATCTTCCCCCTCTTCAGGGCGAAGGGTCTGGCTGGGTGTTTGATACCGATGGGCATATTGTCACCAACAATCATGTTGTGGAAGGTGCGACCGAGATTTTGGTAACCTTCCATGATGGTCGATGGGCCAAAGGTGAGCTTGTTGCCGCAGATCCCCAGGCTGATCTGGCAGTCATCAAGGTCACACCGCCAGAAGGGATGGAACTAAAACCGCTGCCTTTGGCGGAGCCCGATAGCTTACGCGTCGGATACAGCGTTATCGCCATTGGCGCCCCCTTTGGCCTGGAAGAGACCATGACTACCGGGATTGTCAGTGCTATTGGTCGGAGTTTTCCTGTAGGAGAGGGCCAGGGGCCTCGTTATTCTTTACCCGACGTCATTCAGACCGATGCAGCCATCAATCCTGGCAATTCAGGTGGTCCTCTATTGGACCTGAGTGGGCGCGTGGTGGGGGTCAATTTTGCTATTGAATCACCTGTACGTGCGAACTCGGGTATCGGCTTTGCCATTCCCGTGAGCATCGTCCAGCGAGTGGTGCCTGCACTCATCGAAAATGGCAAATATGAATATGCTTATCTAGGCATTCGTGGCCAGAGCATTACCCCAGAACTGGCCAAGGCATTGGATCTGCCCGAGAATGTGCTCGGCGCCTATGTCGATCAAGTTGTTCCTGGAGGCCCTGCGGATAATGGCGGAGTCAGGGGCGGCACAAAGGTCATTGATGAAAATGGTATTCAATTGCACAAGGGCGGTGATATCATCATCGCCATTGACGGTCAGCCCGTGCGTCAGTTCAACGATTTGGTTTCATATCTAGTTACCAAAGCGGCTCCTGGCCAGGAAGTTACCCTCACCGTGCTGCGTGAAGGCAAGAAACTGGACTTGAAGGTGACCCTTGGAAAACGACCTGAACGTCCGGAACAAATGCCTCAAGAGGTGACGGGCAAGATCTCGCCAAAGGCGGCCATTGCCATCGCTCGGAATACTGTCGAAGAGCAGAAGTTGCTCAAAGGACAGATCAAAGAAACCACGGTTTTGCCAGGCACGTATGATGGCAAGGATGTATGGGTGGTTGATCTGAGTGATGGTCGCAAGACGGCAGAAGTCGTCATTGATGCAGAGTCGGGGGATGTTCTTTCTGCTGAAGTGAAATAATCCTTCTCTTCCTGCCTCAAACTTTCATCTTGTGCGCCCCGACAATGGTTGTCGGGGCGTTTTGTTTTCTTGTATGTAAGTTGCAATGTGTTGTGCCGGGGATGTTGATTTTGAGGAGAATGAGCGATTCTCGATATAATGAACGTGTCTGTTCTGTTTCATCGCTTTACATACATGGATGACTCATAAACTGCCCATCTTTGCGTTGTTGCGTTGATCAATTCATGATTGTTTGCTAAGAAATGGAGGGCTCGGAATGAAGGCAGACGAGTCCCGCCCATAGATTTCTTTTCACTCTCTGGAAGGGGCGTTTCCCATGGATGCATCCAAGTACAATGCTACGGTTGTACAAAAGATTCTTATTCGGCCTAATTTGATGATTTTACGGGTTGCTACCGATGATCCCAGGGAAAAGTTTTCTTCTGGGCAATATACGACTCTCGGTCTTTATGGTTTTGAACCACGTTCTGAGAATTCAGAGCCAGAAACGATTCTCAGTCAACCGG
Source organism: Anaerolineae bacterium (assembly GCA_015485435.1). Lineage (GTDB taxonomy): Bacteria > Chloroflexota > Anaerolineae > J102 > J102 > M2005. Next base: position 2,499 of record WFTO01000400.1, read on the forward strand.
ATAAGCTCATTCAACGTGCTTATTCCATTGCATCGGCTCGCCATGAAACCCATCAGTTTGAATTTTATATCTCGCAGGTTAAGACTGGGCAATTGACACCCCGATTGTTTCATTTAGAGGTAGGGGACAGGCTTTTTGTGGGGCGTCGTATCGTGGGGGTATTCAAATTGTCCGAAGCCCCCAAAGATGCTGATATAGTGATGATCGCAACTGGTACAGGCATTACGCCGTACATAAGTTTTTTGCGATCGCATGTGATGGAACGCCCTCAGAGCAAAATGGTGGTCATTCAGGCGGCAGCACGGCAGGGTGATTTGGGATATTTTAGCGAGTTAACGTTTCTTGAAAATGCCTTTCCCAACTTTTACTACTTGCCTACCCTCACCGAAGCAGATAGCACATGGACGGGCTATCGAATGTGGATAGAAGACATACTGGAAGAGGGGGTTTTGCATAAAGAGGCGGGAGTGGCTTGTGATCCTGAGAAAACCCATTTTTATCTGTGTGGTAACCCCAAAATGATTGAAAATGTGTCCACGTGGTTAGTTTCCAAAGGTGGCTATCGCAAGAAGTCGCGTCGATCTGAAGGGACATTATTTGTGGAAGAGTTCTGATGCGCTCTCTACGAACGGTAGTTCCTGTCTTTTTACTGCTTTTTCTTTTTGCTTGTTCTACTTCTTTTTGGCAGCAGCCCATTCCTACGGTTGGATCTATGCCTGCCTATGAATGGGCATCACACGCGTACTATGTAGCTACTGATGGCGATGATGCCAATCCCGGCACACAAACGCAACCTTGGCGCACCATACAGCATGCAGCTGATGTGTTGAGGCCAGGCGATACGGTTTACGTTCGGGCTGGCATCTATTATGAGGACGTTGAGATCCGAGTTTCAGGATCTGCTTCGGGGGGATATATCACCTTTCGCAATTACCCTGGTGAAACGCCGGTAGTGGATGGTTCCGGTCTGACGGTGCCTGCGCCCCATGCTGGTCTCTTCTTTATCGAAAATAAACAGTATCTGATTATTCAGGGTTTTGAACTTGCTCATTATCGCTCTTCCACGCGCGATATCGTACCGATTGGTATTCATGTGCGTGGTAATAGCCATCATATTCAAATTGTAGGAAATGTGTTGCATGATATTGCCAGCACTGCACCGGTGGATAACGAAGGATTGGGCCGGGATGCGCATGGTATTGCCGTGTATGGAGATCAGGCTCCTGATGGTGCGCACGATATTCGGATTGAGGAGAATGAGCTGTATAATCTTACGTTAGGTTCGAGTGAAGCTCTGGTGATCAATGGAAATGTTTCCAAATTCCTTGTGCGCGGCAACCGAATTCGCCACGTTGACAATATCGGAATTGATGTGATTGGTTTCGAGGGGGTGGCTCCTGATCCGGATGTGGATCAGCCGCGAGAAGGATATATCCTCGGGAATGAAGTCTCTTTTATTAACAGTATGGACAATCCCGTATATGGAGGCGAACCCAGTGCAGGTGGCATCTACATAGATGGTGGTACACAGGTCATCGTTGCTCGCAATCGTGTGTATGAGAACAATATCGGCATCGAGATTGCAAGCGAACATCCTTTTAGAGCAACGAGTTTCATTACAGTCACCAATAATGTGATTTATTGGAATGATATCGGTGGGATTTTTTTAGGAGGGTATGATCGTAAGCGGGGCCGGACGGAGGATTGTCTGATTGTGAATAACACACTTTTTGAGAATGATGCTCTACGGGAAGGTAATGGTGAGATTTTGTTCCAATATGATACACGCCGCAATCAGGTGCTCAACAATATTGTCTATGCTAATGATCAAGGTTATTTGGTAATGAATCCTTATTCAGCGAACATAGATAACCGTATCGATTACAATCTTTATTTTTCTCCCCTTGGCCAAGAAAGTTCATGGCAATGGAAGGGGGTGTTTTATCGGGGGTGGAATGCTTGGCAGCGAACGGGATTAGATAGTCATGGACGCTTTGCAGATCCTCAGTTTGTCGATCTGTCCCAGCCGGAGTTGGCTTTGTTGGGCATTTCGCCAGCCATTGATGTGGGCGAACCCGATTTTGCTCCAGCAGATGATGTGTTGGGTACATCCAGGCCCCAGGGGAGAGGGATTGATTTGGGGGCATATGAATACGTGAATCCGAATGTGTTCTTACCATCGGTGTTGTATCATGATTGGAATCAATAGCAGCCATGCATTTCTGACGTTCAGACAAACAAAAAGGCACAGGTGATGTTGTCTACCCTGTGCCTTTTTGTTCTCTCAGGAGGATGGATTTATTGCATGATCCCGGCTTCTACCAACCGATCGTGAATGTCCACAAAGGCGTCCGCCTGCTCTTGCGTAATCTCTCCTGCTTTGACCATGGCATCGAGCATATACTGTTGCATCTCTTCAGGGTTGCCCATAAAACTGCGGATTTCGTCCATGTGCGTTTCTTTGTATTGATTCAGCTTATCATGCACCTCGGTGAAGATGTCCGCCTCCTCCTGGGTGATGATCCCTTGCTCCACGCCCGTAGCGAGCATCTCGGCATGCTTCTGCGCTTCGGCTGCGGGGTCCATGGCTTGCCCGCCGACGTTCTGTCGTGGCTGCACGTCACCAGCGCCCAACGCTCGAATATAATTGATGACGTCCCATATCTCCTGTTCGCTCAACGTGTCTTTATAGGGCAACATGGCTGTGCCAAACTGAGCGCCGCCCTCATTAATCCGCCAGAATAGATAGCTGTCACTCAACATTTGGCTGCTGTGCGCAATGGGTGCAGGAGCCGGATCCAACGCCTCGCCAGCGGGGCCATCGCCCATGCCGCCATCACCGTGGCATGTTGCACACTGCTCGGCATATATCTGTTCTCCGCGCGCGAGCGACGCTTCATCGGCGGGCACGGGATTCGTCAACCCCTGATACTCGGCCGGTATTGGGGCCTGATGTCGCTCTCGCATGCCCTCTCCTGGACCGCCCATACCTTGGCCCATGTTGCCCTGCTGACCCTGGCCATGTCCCTGACCATGTCCCTGACCATGTTCCTGGCCATGCTGTTGGCCCGTGTTGGCATCAGCCTGAGGTGGCGTCGTAGGCATGGCCGCTTCAGTCGGTTCAACAGCGGGTTGAGGTGGGGTTGTTGGCGTGGGCGCCACGGTGGGCTCTGGGGTGTTGGTCGGCGGAGGGGGCGTTTCTGAACCGCCGCAACCAACTGCAAGATAGGCGAAAGCCATCAAAAGAAAGATGAGAAGCATTGTCTTTCGGGATTTCATGGAACCTCCAGATGAAAAATAGGGTGTTGGAAGGGATAGCGAGGGCATTCTATCAGAAGAATATGGAGAAGTTCGGGAGAAAACAGAAGAATCTAGATGTTGCTAGTTCATGGGTCTTATGGTAAAACCTGAGTGGGCGCATGCTGGAAATAACCCGCTTCTCCATTCAGCCACTACATGGAACTCCTATGAACCGACTCACTCCTGAACAAGTGCAACATATTGCCGAACTGGCCAAATTAGAACTGACCGCGGACGAAGTCGAACGCTATGCCACGGATCTTTCCGCGATCCTCGAATACGCCCAACAACTGCAAGAGGTCGACACCGACCACATTCCCCCCACGGCATCTGTGCTGCCGCTGAAAAACATCATGCGAGCCGACCAACCGGAACCGGGATTGTCTCCCGAAGAGGCGTTGGCCAATGCGCCGGAAAGGGAGAATGGCTATTTCAAAGTCCACGCCGTTTTGGAGGGCAGCCAGTGAACGAATTTCCTGAAACTATCTACGAAGCGCGTCGATGGCTTCAATCAGGCCGGATCAGCTCAGTTGAACTCACTGAGCTTTACCTGGAACGTATTCGTCAACTCGAGCCCAATATTCACGCTTTTCTTCATGTGGATGAAGCATACGCCCTGACACAAGCCCGCCTGGCCGATGAACGACGGGCGGCCGGTGAAGACACCCCCCTCTTGGGCGTTCCATTGGCCATCAAAGATATCATTACCGTCCAGGGAATGCCAGCAACAGCAGCTTCTCGCATCTTGGAAGGTTTTTACCCACCATACGAAGCCACGGTGGTTCGGAAATTACGAGAACAGGGGGGCGTCTTCTTAGGAAAAGCCAACACCGATGAATTCGCAATGGGGTGGAGCACGGAAAATTCCGCGTTTGGCGTGACTTATAACCCCTGGGGACGACAACGCGTGCCGGGGGGGAGCAGCGGGGGACCTGCCGCGGCTGTGGCTGCTGGTGAGGCCATTGCCGCCCTAGGCACCGACACCGGTGGCAGCGTCCGCCAACCGGCTTCGTGGACGAACACTGTCGGGCTGCGTCCAACTTATGGTCGCGTTTCCCGTTATGGGGTCATTGCCTTTGCCTCCTCATTGGACCAGGTCGGTCCCATGACGCGAACCGTTCGTGACAACGCCATCCTATTAGAAGCCATCGCAGGACGCGATCCCAGAGACAGCACAACTTTTTCCCGTCCTGTGCCTCCTTATTCCCAACAACTTGAAGGAGGCGTCACAGGCATGCGCTTCGGACTTCCCAGAGAATATCTCACCGAGGATGTCCATCCCGGCATACGAAAAGCCACCATCAACGCCGTTGAGCAATTGCGCCAGCTGGGCGCTCAGGTGGAGGAAACCTCCCTCCCTCATACTGCCTACGGGATGCCAGTGTACTATCTCATCGCTACCGCTGAGGCCAGCGCGAATCTCGCGCGCTATGACGGTGTGCGTTATGGTTACAGCGCTAAAGCTCCAGATTTGCAAGAAAATTATAAACGAACACGAGGGCATGGCTTTGGTCCCGAAGTCAAACGTCGTATTTTGTTAGGCACCTATGCGCTTTCCCAAGGATATTACGACGCTTATTATCTGAAGGCGCAAAAAGTGCGAACGCTGATTCGCTCAGATTTTGATGCTGCCTTCGAACAATTCGATGCATTGGTGGCCCCGGTGGCTCCTATTCCTGCATTTCGTATCGGGGAAGCGCCAACAGACCCCGTTGCCCTCTACCTGCTGGATGCTTTGACCCTGCCTTCCGCACTCGCTGGTGTGCCCGCGATTTCAGTGCCAGCAGGCTTTGTCGAGGAAGAGGACGAACTCCTGCCGGTGGGCATTCAATTCATTGGCCGACCATTAGATGAAGCCACCCTCTTCCGCATCGCATACGCTTTTGAGCAGGCCACCCAATACGGGGCTCACCGTCCAGCTGTTTGATGGCTTCTATAACCCTCAGGAACCATGCTGCAGAACACGCCCGAACAATTCGCCCAACAGCTTCGCGATGGGCATTTCAATGAGCTGCGCGTGGCTCTCTATTTTATGTTGCAAGGCGCCTTTGTGCGGATTGGGTATACAGGACAAAATTACGATCTGCATGTGCTTCCGACCGGCGGGCGGAGCTTTAGCGTTGAAGTCAAGTGGGATAAACGCGCCAAAGACACAGGGAATCTCTACTTCGAAATCGAAAACACCCACCGACAGCAACCTTCAGGCATCACTGCTACCCAGGCCGACTATTGGTGTCATGTCCTTGGCGATGGTCAGGAGGCATTATTAGCGCCAGTTCGTCAGCTCAAAGCGCTTTTGCGATCAAGACATTTTCGAACCATCACCACCCACGCGGCAGATAGCAATAGCCGCGGGCTTTTGGTGCCAATTGCCTGGTTGCAGACACAATCTGGGATCGCATGGATTGAACTGCCCACCGTTGAGGCATTTTTCGGGAAATTATTTCGAGACACCCATCCTCGAAATTGATACAGCCTCTTCGCGGATTCCAGGCGTTGCCTTCCGTCCATCCCTCCTTTATAATGAATTCGCCTTTTCGCAGGTCTCAAATCGCGAACCTCTGTTCACGACTTATTCCCCTTCAACCAGCAAAAACCACCAACCCTTGGCTTTCCATAAAACGCTACCGGCATGACTGATCCGATAAAACTCCTGCATTTCGCAGATGTGCATGTGGGGATGGAGCGCTATGGGCGCGCTGATGCGACCACGGGCATCAACAGCCGCGTCATGGACTTTTTGCGGCGGCTTTCAGACCTGGTGGATTTTGCCATTGAAAAAGAGGTGGATATCGTGGTCTTTGCTGGGGACGCCTACAAAACCCGTAATCCGAATTCAACTTACCGGCGAGAATTTTCGTGGCGCATCAAGAAAATCGCCGACCATGGCATCCCGGTGGTGATGATTGCAGGAAATCACGATCTGCCTCCCATCAGCCAACGCGCCTCCACAATTGAGATCTTTGACACCCTGCGCGTGCCTAACATTTACGTCTTGGATCAAGATCATGGCGTTACGACGATTGAAACGCGTCGCGGCGCGCCCATCCAGATAGCGCCAGTTCCCTACCCTTACACTTCGGAGCTCGCGAGCCGTGAAACATTGCGTGCAGCCAGTCTAGAAGAACTCGATAAGCGCTATACGCAGGCCATGACAGATATTATCAAGGTCATGGCGGCTGATGTGCGAACCAGGCCCGACATCCCCGCAGTGCTAGTTGGGCATTTTTCGGTGGATGGCGCCATGTTTGGCTCGGAGCGAAGCGTGATGGTGGGAAGAGATATCATGGTGCCACGCTCGGTGCTGGCTGATAAAGCCTGGGATTATGTTGCTCTTGGCCACATCCATAAACATCAGGACCTCAACCCCGGGGAGCATCCCCCTATCGTTTATAGCGGCAGCCTCGAACGTGTCGATTTTGGTGAGGAAAAGGAGCCGAAGGGATGGGTGCTGGCGCATGTCACCCGCGGCCACACCGACTATGAATTTATTCCCCATTATCATCGTCACGCCCGTCGTTTTACCACCATCGAGTGCGACTGTCGGCGGGAAAACGCACCAATGGAGGCCATCCTCCGTCATATCCAACGCCACCATGAAGCGGGAAACATCCAGCAAGCCATTGTGAGGGTGCGCTTGAAATTGCGAGAGGAGCAAGAGGCTCTTATCAGCGATCGCCACATCAAAGCCGCGTTGACAGACGCCTTCACGGTAGCTGGAATCATTCGCCAGGTCGACTGGCGCGTACGCAGTCGCCTGGGCGCGCTCGATTTTGAGGAGATGACGCCATTAGAGTTATTGGATCGATATTTCGAGAATCTGAAGATGCCAGAGGCGCAGAAAAAAGCCTTGCTTCAGGACGCGAAACGCATTATTCACGAAGTTTCGTAATGCTCAGCGCACAAGTCGACCCTACGATATCTTCGCGAAGCAAACGACACGGCACCAGCAAGGAGTGAATGATGGATATACCCCAAAAAACAGCCTTGATAGCGGGAGGAGCTTCCGGGTTAGGAGAAGCCACCGCTCGTCATTTTCATAAACTTGGCGCGAAAATTGTTATTTTCGACCTCAACGAAGAACGGGGAAAAGCGCTCGCGGATGAACTCGGCGAAGGGGCGGCGTTCGTTGCTGGCAGTGTTACCGAGACGTCCGAGGTTCAACGCGCCATCGAACTTGCACAAACGCGCTTTGGAGACATCGCCATTGCGGTCAACACGGCTGGCATTGCAACGCCAGGACGCATTTTAGGCAAACATGGACCCCTCTCATTACAAACTTTTTCTCAAGTCATTGCCGTCAACCTGATCGGCACCTTCAACGTCATGCGTCTGGCTGCCGCAGCCATGCAGAAAAACCAGCCAACGTCAGATGGCGAACGAGGCGTTATCATCAACACCGCCTCAATCGCCGCTTATGAGGGCCAGATCGGACAGATTGCCTACGCAGCCTCAAAGGGGGGCGTGGTAGGCCTCACACTGCCTGCCGCCAGAGATTTGGCCAAATGGGGCATCCGAGTGGTGACGATCGCTCCGGGCTTGTTCGACACCCCGCTGCTGGCGGGATTGCCCGAAAGCGTCCGTGACAACCTGGGAAAACAAATTCCCTTCCCTTCGCGTTTGGGGCGTCCCCCTGAATACGCCTTTTTGGCTCAACATATCGTGGAAAACGTCTTGCTCAATGGCGAAGTTATCCGTCTGGACGGCGCCCTGCGTATGGGGCCGCGGTAAAAACAACATGCATAACATTCGAACCACATCATTGTTGCACTCACCAATCAAGAACGGGAGGAAAAACCAATATGCCCCACTCTGACTTTGAAAATGCGATAGCGATTGCCCGGGATGCACACCGTAGTGAGGATGAGCGCACCTCAGCCATTCACGAGCTCGCGCGATTTCCTGCAGAAAAAGCGATTCCCGCGCTTATCGAACTGATGCAAGATAATGAGTTATCCATCCGTTGGACTGCAGCCTCCGTGCTACGTAAATTTGGTCGTGAAATGCTCATCCCCCTGCTGAGGGCCATTGCCACCCAACCAGCCAGCGTCAACTTTTACGAAAGCGCACATCACGCGCTTGTTCGTTTCGGCGATCCTGACGTAGAGAAACTACTCGAACCTGTTGTTGAGGCCCTTAAGCAACCGCCGACCTCCTCAACAGCAGCCGTCGAGGCGATGAATGCACTCGAAAAACTTCAGGCGAACGCCTAAAGTTTTGGCACGTCACAACCCAATCCCCGCCAACTCCTTACGCCGACCGGGACCGTTAACCGGTCGGCGTTTCTGTTTCCTTTTCATCCACTGCATCGAGGATGACAACCACCTCTTCACCAACCTCAATGCCCAATTTCTGACGAAGACGCGCGTTGATCATGATAAAATGTCGTCCATCTCCGGTAGGGAACGCGGAACCATCGTAATCGCCGCCGTTGATGGTGCCTTTGACTTTAATTCGTGACCGACTGTTGAGTTCGGCGCTGATAAACCGGGGGAATTCGACGCAGTAATAATTGCCCCTGCGCACCAGTGGTCCGATAAAATGGATATCCGCCATATGTCGCTCCGGCCTGCACGGCTATATTGATAGTGGGGGAAAATCGATGGAAAGCGTGATGCAGATGTATGTTTATTGTAACGATGCGTTTGCCCGAACACCAAATTTGACAGTCAAACAAATTGCTTCTCGCAACTACAACTTATTTTTGCAGCAAATCTTTTGTGACGCGCACCAATGTCGGTGGATGAAAGAGCATGTTGGCGTAGGTCGCATTGGCCATAGGGCACGCGCATTCTTTGTTAAAGATGCTTTGCCGCAAAGCCTTCATTTCGGGGCTTCGCCATAAGCGGTCGAAATCGTACTCCACCTGGCGAAGATTCCCGACAGGTTCCGCCCGAATGCAACAACTCCAAATGTCCCCATTCGGCGCAATATGGACACTCGCCCAACTGGCATAGCAGTCAATCACCTGTCTGCGTTCAAACAAAGTCCGTTTGGCGATCTGATAGTACTGAGCGCGAAAACTTTGGGTGATGCGTGCAAACCCCCTGGCTGGCGCCTGTCGGGCCTGGGTGGAAAGAAAGTCCGCCACTGGAGCGTATGCTTCAGGCAGGGGTGTGATCCCCCAGCCCACGGTGTCCAACTCCACCCGTTCCTCTGCCACCTCGGTAATGTAACTATCCGGCTGCAAAAATTGCAACCCTTCATAAATCTCTTGGAATCGATGGATGTTGAACCGACTGATCACGGTGTGCACCGTCAGCACAAGGTTGGCGTGTTTCTTCTGCAGAGCCTTCAGCCCTTGCCATGTGGCCATGGCCCGCTCCCAGTTGCCAGGCACGCCCCGAATGTCATCATGCTCTGCCCCTACGCCATCTAAAGAGAGATTGATTCCGATATCCGTCCCCCGGCAGACCCTGCACATCCGATCGGTGGCTTCCAGGATTCGTTGGGTCAATAAACCGTTGGTGGGGATGGTGATGTAGGTGGGACGCGTACGCCGCCATCCGGCAATCACCAGATCATCCAAATCCTTTCGTAAGAAAGGTTCACCCCCAGTGAATGTCAGATATTCCACCGATGTTCCAATGCTGGCGAATACCCGATCCCACTCCTCGAGGGTCATGTCATCATTTGGTTTTCGCCACACATCGCAGGTGCGACAACGACTATTGCAACGATAGCTGACCGAGACCACCACCGAAAATGGGTGAATGGGCGGCCAGCCGAATCGGCGAAATGCCCAATAGAGGGGGAGTTTTGGAACGAGAGAGATCAGAGACACGGCCGGAAAACGCTTTGTTGATGAAACGGGGGGTTAAGACGCCGGCTGAGGCGAGCTTTTGGCATCGGGCGGATTCGACGACGGCGGCGTCTGAACCTTGTCGCCAATAAAGAACCGCTTGGCCGTTGCCAGGGTGGTGGGAAGTTCCAGCCAAAAACGTTTGTTTGAGATTTTTTCCCAGATGCGTTTGGGGCGATAGAGATAGAAGCGACGATACGCCTCCCGCCATTTCCTTATTACCAACTCTGGATCATAGTCGCCATCATATACCGTAAACCGTGGTTTCTCATCATGAATGGCCAGATCTCGCCAGGTATTGGCGAATACATGCCCTTCCGACTGAATTAAATCCCACATGGCTGTTCCGGGGAAGGGAGCCGCCAGCATGAAGTTTGCCAGGTCGGGGTCCAACTCCAAGGCCAATTGGATGGTTTTCTCCATGCTTTCTTCGGTTTCTCGCGGCATGCCAAAGATAAAGAAGCCCATGGTTTGCAGCCCGGCGGCTTTGGCCCATTTGAAAGCGTTGCGCACCTGGTCCAGGGTCTGTCCCTTGCGGATGACGTGGCGCAACATCCAGGGGTCTCCGTTTTCCACCCCGAATCCCACGCGTTTGGCGCCGGCGGCTTTCATCAAGTGGAAGAGCTCAGGATCGGTGTGGTTGACTTTCATGCCATGCACGGTCACCCAGGGCACGGTGTTCAGGCCTTCTTGCACCAGGGCCCGACAAAGTTGTTTCGCCCGAGGCAGTTTCAGATTCCAGATGTCGTCGGTCACGCCGATCTCTGTGGCATGCAGTTCTCTGACCAACCAGCGCCATTCCGCCACCACGTTCTCTACGCTGCGTCCACGCCAGGTATCGCCCGTGACCGGTTTTGAACAAAAAGTGCATTTGTAGGGGCAACCGCGGCTGGTCAGGATGGTAAAGGAACGGGCGTGGGGGTCTAATCCATCGGTTAAGGGCTGAAGATTGGTGTATTTGTCGATTTTGAAGAGATCGTGCGCCGGGAAGGGAAGGGCGTCCAGATCTTGAATCATGGGTGAGTCAGGAGAGACATAAATATCTTCTCCGAATCTGAAATTCAATCCCGGAATGCCCAGGTCCTCTGGCCGCTTACCCCGTTCCAGAGCGTTCACGAATTCGACAAGGCCTTCTTCGGCCTCGCCTTTAAAGGTATAATCGACATAAGGGTGCTCGGGCCCGAGGCTCTCTGCAGGCATGATGGTGAGATGGGGACCACCCAATATGGTGGTCATGCCATATTGTTTGCCGATCTTTGCCATCTCCCAGGCGTCTTCGATCAAGGGTGTTGCCGCGGTAATGCCCAAAACCCGGTAGGGCTTGCCAGCTTCCTCCGCTTGGTCAAGATAAAATTCGAGGGGATAATCTTCAATGGAGGCGTCATAGATAAAGACATCATGTCCAGCTTCGCGCAGGACCGCGGCCAAATACCCCAGGCCGAGAGGGATATGTTTTCGAGATGACCAGACTTTGGATTCAGGGCTTGCGAGAATGACTCTCATGGGACGTTTTATCTCTTTAATGCGCTAGTAGCGCCAATATGAAAGCATGAGGGCTGATGGGGATAGCCATGGATTTGGATTGGGAAACCATCCCAATCTGCATGCTAAGGAAGTAATGGTTGTACAACGGGAAAAAAGCCTTTCCGAGAAGCCCCCTTGATGATCCGGCCTTTGCCGTCCTCGAAGGGAGCCCAATCGCGATGGGCACATTCGATGCGATACCCAACATCGGTGCTAAAGCTACCCACGGCTTTTCGCGGCCAATCACGCACAGGCACTCGCAGAAGGTTCCTAGCACCGCGCCAGGCGATGCCTTGCCATCCGTAAAGCTTTCTGGCCAGCCAGTCGTATCCCTGGGCCAGTTGTTCCGGAGTCATTTGCTTTGGGTAATAGGTGACATGGCTGGTGTCATAGAGGGACCACGGGATCCCGGGGATCAGGCGGTTTTCTTTTTCCCACTGGGCTCGTTGGGGAGTGCCGACGTAGGGCGTAAGGATGGTGATGCTTACGGCATCCAGGCCGCTGTCACGGATAAACTCGTAGGTGGTCTGGAATATCTCAGGCGGATCGGCATCAAAACCGAAGACGAACAACCCGACAACGCCGATTCCAGCGGCGTGAATGCGATCAATGACCTGACGGTAGCGTTCGAGGTTCCCCTTGGCTTTGCCGCCCAATTCGCGTCGGTTATTGGGGTTGGCGCTTTCAAAGCCGATAAATAGTTTATCCAGGTGCGCCTCACGAGCAAGTTTCAACAGATCGGAATGGTCTGCGGTTAACTGTTCTGCTTGGGCCGTCCAACCTTGCAGCGGCAGCTTTCGCAATGCTTTGAACAGTGCTTCCATATAGTCAGGATTCAGCCTGAAGTTCAGGCCGAAATTATCGTCGGTTAGGAAGAATCGTTTGATCTTGCGTCGTTGGATCTCTTCGATTACTGCATCAATGGGTCTTAAACGCATGACTCGACCAGACACGCGGATGGCTGTGCAAAAGGTGCAGTTGCGAGGGCATCCACGGGTGATCTCCAGATAGGGCGTCCAATAGTTTCGGTTCTCATCGACTTGTTTTAACACTCGATCGGTGATGGGTTGCAAGTCATCCAGATTCGCCCATTCTTCATCCACATACATGCGTTTGAGTTCGCCCCGATCGAAGTCTGCAATCATCTGGGGCCAGGTGCGGTACGCTTCGCCAACCGCGATGGCATCCGCCCAACTCAAGACGTCATCCGGAGCAAGCGTGGCGTGGGCGCCGCCGATGACAACCGTGGCGCCTCGAGATTTGAGCTGTCTGGTGAGCCAGCGAGCGCGGTCGATCTGTAAGGTTTTGGCTGTAATGCCCACCAAATCGCCAGGCCCCATGGCCTCGAAGGGCACCGGCCTCAAGTCTTCGTCGATGATTTCGACAGGGATTTCTTCTGGCACCAGCGATGCCAATCGCATGAGGGTGTAAGGGGCCATGGTGGCTTTGCCCCAAATACGGCCATCACGGCCTGGCTGGATAAGGTAAACCTTGCGCACGCTCATGTATCGTGACTCTAGAATGAAAGATGGGATCAGGCAGGTTGCAACACATGCATGAAGCCTTCTCGGGAGGCTCCTTTGATGATCTTTCCTAAACCATTCTTTGTAGGGGCCCAGTCGCGGTGCTTGTAGGCGATGCGGTAACCGAGATCGGTGCTAAAACTGGCGACGGTTTTGCGAGGCCACGCCTGCATTGGGTGACGGCTGAGGTTGCTCCATCCCCGCCGCAGAATGCTGGGCCAGCCATAGAGCTTACGCGTGATCCAATCGTACCCCATAGACAGCTCTTCGGGCGTCATGTGTTTGGGAATGTAGGTCACGTGGCTGGTGTCATACAAAGACCAGGGCACATGTTCAAGAATCCGGCCTTCCTCGAGTAATGCGGTGCGCTGGGGCGTGCCGACAAAGGGTGTGAGAATGGTCACGCTGACGCCGTCGAGATCGCTATCTTTAATGAAGTCATAGGTGTGCTCAAAGACATCCATGTTGTCGGCATCAAACCCAAAGACGAAAAGTCCAACGACGCCAATCCCGGCATCGTGAACTTGTTTGATGGAGCGTCGGTATTGCTCCAGATTGCCTTTCGCTTTGCCGCCGATCTCGCGACGGTTGGCTGGATTGACCGTTTCAAAGCCGATAAATATTTTGTCCATATGCGCTTCCCGAGCCAGCTTCAAGAGCTCGGGATACTCCGCGGTAAGCTGTTCTGCCTGGACCGTCCAGCCATGAAGAGGCAGTTTGCGTAACGCCTTGAACAATTCCTCCATGTATTCTGGGTTCAGCCGGAAGTTGAGACCGAAGTTGTCATCGGTTAAAAAGAATCGTTTGAGTTTACGTTGCTGAATTTCTTCAACCACTGCCTCCACTGGTCGCAAACGCATCACTCGTCCAGAGACGCGGATCGCGGTGCAAAAGGTGCAATTGCGCGGGCATCCCCGAGTGATCTCCAGATAGGGTGTCCAGTAGCGCCGATTTTCATCCACTTGCTTCAGGACGCGATCGCTGATGGGCTTGAGGTCGTCCAAATTGACCCATTCCTCATCCACATAACGAGGTTTGAGTTGCCCCTGGTCGAAGTCTTTTATCATTTGGGGCCAAGTGCGATAGGCTTCGCCCACGGCGACGGTGTCCGCCCAACTCTGCACGTCGTCGGGATCCAAGGTGGCGTGTACGCCGCCGATGACAATGGTTGCATCCTGGGCTTTTAATCGTTTTGCAAGCCAGCGCGCGCGGTCTATTTGCAATGTTTTGGCCGTAATACCCACCAGGTCGCCCGAACCGATTTTGTCAAATGGCACGGGGCGTAAATCTTCGTCGATGATCTCAACGGGGATATCATCCGGAACCAGGGACGCCAACCGCATCAACGTATAGGGGGCCATGGTGGCTCTTCCGAAGATACGCCCATCACGGCCAGGTTGGATAAGATAAATTTTACGTAGGGTCATAAAAGGGCGAGGAAAAGCGAAAGCAAGTGGAGAGGGGGTTGGTATTGAGGATTACATGATTATACCGGGAAACCCGTCAAAGCGTGAATTTTGACCTGAAGCGCTCTGTTAACCCAGGTTGTCAATGTATTTCTGAAGTTGCCGTGGATGGAACTTGATGTAATCGTGGGGGATGATCTGCGCCATTTCCTCTTCCGAGAGGCGCATGCGCAAGATGGATAGCGCATCTTCGGGCGATTCACCGTAAGCCAGTTTGTACTTGCCATTTTTCATTTTAAAGAGAAACATATGGGTGGGATGATCAAAGCTACTCATAAATGTCCTCGTAATCTGCGTCTGGCCAACGGATCAACCGTCTCCACTGCGAATTTGTAAGCCTGCCATGACCGAATGACGTCATGTATCGACGTTTCAACCAATGATGGCAGTCTAGGCCTTGATGAGCGAGCCGCGATATAGCTCGGCGCCGTGCATTACTGAATCCAGACCTTTGTTGATTTCGTCGTCATACTTGCCGGCGATGAGGTCACGATAAAATTGATAATCGATGCCCTTGACTTTTTCATCGCCTGGGAAGCGATGATAGTTGTCTTTGGACATGAGGCTCTTTCCTTCGGCGATGAGCTGGTAGCCAAGTGCTGAGCCGGGATAGGGGGCGTAGAAGGAAATGGAGGGCATGACGCGCTTCATGGTTTTGAGCATGCGCATGGTCTTGAACGCATCTTCTCTGGTTTCGCCAGGAATGCCTAACATGATGTTCGACCAGAAAACCGGCGGCTGTTCACCTTTGGCTTCCAACTCGTCGCCCAGGCGATTCACCAAATCAATGACGAAGAAGTTTTCCTCTTCGGTCACTTCTTTGTTCAAAATCTTCAAAACGCGATCGCTTCCCGACTCAAAGCCGATGGAGATGGTTCGCCAATTGGTTTCTTTCACCAAAGCAATGAATAGCTCTGGCCACTGGACGACGGTGTCGGCTCTGGCCGCGGCCCAATAGGTCCAACGTTTGGTCTTGCGCGGATATTTTTCCAACCACTCTTCCAGCCAGCTGGGGTTCTGAAAGAACATAGAATCGTGAATCACGACGGAGCCAACGCCATATTTCCTGTCCAGATAGTTGAGCTCGTCAATGACCATGTCTACGGGCCTGCGTCCCATCAGTGGAATGTAGGAACTCTCATTGCAGAAAACGCACTTCCAGGGGCAAACCCGACTGGTCAGGATAGTGGCAACCGGACCTGGTCCCCAACCGCATTCGGGTTCCATGGGCCAGCGCCACTTCCAACGACGTTTCATCCGCCATCCTCCCGCGGGCTTGGGCCATAATTCGCGGTCGATCATGGGCCACTCGGCCATGCTTTTTGCGCTTTCTCCGGAAAAAATCCTGGGAAAACTCTCGGGGTCTTTCACCAAGTCTACAATGACTTTCTCGCCCGCGCCCATGCAGATTTTATCGAAAGCTTCCACCGACAGCATCTCTTCGGGGGCGACGGTGGCATGCATGCCGCCAACCAGCACCAAGCCGTTCGGATTGATCGTTTTGAACAGCTCAGCGGCTTTTTTGGCAGGGGGGAAGGTGTAGCTACGAACATTCATCAACAACATGTCGTAGCCCTGGAGTTTGGGGGCTAGCTGGCTCCAGGAGGTGACGGTACGTGTGGATGCAAGGTCAGTTAGAATGCCGTTCTGGTGCAGAATCGTCCGCAACAAGCCTAAGCCGTGGTCTTGCCATTGTTCATGTGGCCCGCCTGGATTGACCAAGTCACCTAGATCGCCCAGATCGAGCCACAGTATATTCGATGTTTGACGCTTTCCCCAGGGGAAGAAGGTGGCCATTGTTTCAAATTCCTCCAACTTATTGACTGCTGCCTCTCTGGCTATCGTTGGGAATCACCAGTGGGATGGTGGTAGAGCTTGTTTGACCATTGGATGAATGGCCGTCACGATCATCTTTCACGTGGATCATCTGTCCCCCGAAGTCATCATCATCGGGCCGATTGCCAAAGGATTCGAACGGTGTCGGCTTCCACCATGCCCATTCGACGCAGGTGTTGCACGGTGTGATTTCGTCATATCGGCCTTCCAGATGCATTTTTCGTAACGTTTGCATCTTGGGGCCGTTCCAATTTTTCATGACCCGAACAACGCCGTCCTCGTCGATGACATTGCCCAAATCGAAATCAAGGTTGAAGTCGCGATCGCACATGGCGATGGAGCCGTCCCAATAAATGTGGACATGATACCAAAGGTTGGGACAGGCGTATCGTTTGGGCAATTGCAACTGTTTCTCTGGACGCAGCGCGCTGATTTCTTCGATCTGATCGCCCCAAGAGTCAAAAGGCTTGATGTGCACCAAATCCACGCCCGGGACCGTCTTCCAATAATTCACAAATGCTTCGGTCTCTTCTCGGGTGTTCTCCATCTCGATGATTTGGAGATTCACAAAGGTTTGGTATCCACCCTCATGTTTCATTTCTACGAATCGGCGGATATTGTCATTAGTGCGCTCATAATCCGCGTTCACACGAATATTCTCGTACGTCTCCGGACGCATGCCATCCTGGCACAGATAAATCACATTCAAGCCTGCCTCTAGCAACTTCCGGCCCCGCTCCTCGGTGAGCAGGGTGGCGTTGGTGCTGATCTCTGATCGCAAACCTTTTTCGGTGCAATAGGCGACCATATCGTAAATGCGAGGATGCAGCAAGGGCTCTCCCCAGATATGAAGCGTGGTCGCCTTCACCAAGGGGGCCATTTCATCGACAATCTGTTTGAAAACCTCCCATTTCATGTATCCATTGACGCGCGTAATTTCACCCCGACCCGTAGGACACATGATGCAACGCAGGTTGCAAATGTTGGTGGATTCGATATACATGCGGTCGGGCGGAGGCACATATTTGGTTTGACCTGTTTCATAGGCCAGATACTTGACAGGCCCCAGGGCTTTGTTCCGATAGATTTTGGTTTTGTTGCGAAGTTTTTCGCGGAAGGTCAACGAGCGTTTGGTCATAAAATGGAAAGGCGGAAGGGGATGAGCGTGGTTTTGAAGGGGTGTTGTGGTTATGACCAGGAGACCGAGCCGAATAGTTCGCCCTTAGTGCGCTGGAATTTCTTAAATAGCCCAGCATGGGTTAAGGCGCTGCCGATTTTTCGCACGGGCGTGATCTGAGCCACATTCCACAGCAGGTCACCGGCGGTGGGCCCGAAGCTCTCGCGATAGATCCGACGTTTTTTAGCCTCGATAAAGCGCTGACGAGCTTCTATCGCTTTTTGGCTGAGAACGTGATCAGGCACGTCGGAGACATTCATAAAGGGAGCAATGGATGATTGATAGCTGTTATAGTAATAACTCTTCGTAAAGTCGGCATTGTACACCAGATCTGGATGCCGCCGTAAAAGTTCACTCCAAAGTTGCGTGCCGGGGAAAGGCGTGGCAATGGAGAACATCGCCTCGGTTAAAGGCAGACTGGCCGCGAATTCAATGGTCTCTTCGATCGTTTCTTCGGTGTCGCCGGGCAGACCTAAAATGAAGTACCCCTTGGCGCGAATGCCCGCGGCCTCTGTCCAGGTAACGGCGTCTCGAACGCGTTTCAAATCGATGTGTTTGGCGGTTCGCTTCAGCACGTCTTCATTGCCGCTTTCGATGCCATAATGGATTTCTCGACATCCAGCCTGATACATTTTGCCCAATAATTCAGGCGTAACTCGATCGACGCGCGCCAGACATTGCCAGCGAATATCCATCTTGCGCTCGATGAAGTGATCCAAAATTTTATCCAACCGACGAACATCGATGGTGAACAGGTCATCGATAAAGTAAAAATTACGCACGCCATAGGTTTTCATTAGGTGTTCCAGTTCATCGGCGATGTTTTCAGGGCTGCGTTGACGATAGGTGCGGCCTACAATACCTTTGAAGCAAAAAGAACAGTTATAAGGACACCCACGACTGCTTAGCACCGTCAGCATTTGCTCCCCGGTTGGCGCGTACAATGGGTAGTCATCCAGTTGGAAAAGGTGGCGCGCGGGATAAGGCAATGCATCCAGATCTTTGATGAGCGCGCGTTGGGGATTGTTCAAAATACGCCCATCTTGCTTATACCATAGCCCCTGAAAGCCATCCCAACGATCATTATGGTTCTCCAGGGCGCGGAGGAATTCGATGAAAGTCTCTTCACCTTCACCGTAGATAAGATAATCGATGTGTGGGTTGTTCAACGTTTCATTGGGCAGGGAGGTCGCGTGCGGCCCACCGATGAGCACGGGAACGCCTAGGGCGTCTTTCAGCATGGCGCTGGCTATCTCAACGCTGGCGTAGCTGGTGGTCATGGATGTGAAGGCCACCAGATCTGGTTTGAAATCGATGACGTCCTGGACTTCATCTTCAAGGGGGCGACAGGGCTTTAACCCGAAATCGAAGATGGCCACCTCATGACCATCCTGTTCGGCTACAGCAGCAAGATAGCCCAACCCGAGGGAAGGATAGGCATTGACGAGTTCATTCCATTTCGGGCCGATGAGTGCGACTTTCATCCGCATTCCTCCAATAGTTGAATTAGTGTGTGGGTGGAGTCAGTGCATCTTTGTCCCCAGTCTATCATGAGAAGATGAAAGAAAACTGAATTTGTTGAAGGTTGGTGATGTGAAATCTTTCATCTTCCCATGATCGCCGGGCATCAGATCAAGAAAGCGCTTGGGCTTCCATCTGTTTGCGCAAGCCGGTCTTTTCTTTTTTCGGCAAGAATGTGCGCATAGCGATTCGCAGGTTCCGGGGGAGGTTCACCCAGAAATCCTTTTGCTTCACCCGACGCCAGATAGGACCTGGGCGCAAATAGAATTGCCTGTAAGCCCGTCGATACATTTCTTCCATGAGTTCGGCCGTCAGATCGCCCATCTCGAAACGGGCCTTTTGTTCAAAGAATACATAATCTTCCCAATCTTCGATCAAAAGGCGACCATGGCGTTTGACCTGCTCCCATACGGCCGTGCCTGGGTAGGGGGTCATCATGCTGAAGTTGGCGATGAGGGGGTCTAATTCGATGGCGAAATTGATGGTGTCCTGCATGGTTTCACGGGTGTCGCCAGGCAAGCCGATGATCATGAAGGCTATGGTCTCGATGCCCGCCTCTTTGGTGATCTTGAAGGCTTCGCGAATAGTGTCAAGGTCGATGCGCTTATCGATGGTTTTCAACAGTTCTGGATTGCCCGTTTCTACGCCAAACGCTGTACGCTTGAGCCCGGCTTTCTTCAACTTGAACATCAGCTCTCGATCGACCAGATTGGCGCGAATGCCATTGACGAAGATCCAGGGGACGTGATTCAGCTCCCGCTCGATAAGGAGGTCTGCAATCTGATGCAATCGTTTCTTGCGGATGTTGGCGCTGTCATCCAGCACGCCAATCTCCTGAGCCCCCATGTTTTTCACCAGGTGCTCCCACTCGGCAATCACATTCTCGGGCGTGCGGCTACGCCATTTGACCGGCATAATGGATTGGGAACAGAAGGTGCAACGGTATGGACAGCCGCGGCTCGTGAGAATGCTGAAACTTTTGGATCCATCCACCGCATCGGTGGCGGGCTGCAAGTTTGTGTACTTTTCCATCTTGAAAAGATGGTAAGCTGGCCACGGCAAGCTGTCGAGATCGGCAATGGCGGGGCGATCCGGGTTGCGATGCAGCTCCCCATCCGATGTTTTGTACGTAATGCCCAGGACATCTTTCCAAAGGCCTTTGGCTGGGTCCATCAACGCCTGGGTGGAAAAGGTCGGATAGTGACGTAGAAAATCCTCGACTTTCTCAGAAATTTCGATCCAGGTTTCTTCGCCTTCGCCCCGAACCACAATATCGATGGGACCCTGGGTCAAAGATTCATAATCCAAATCTTCGGAGACCACGCTGGGGTGCGGTCCGCCAATGACGATGGGCACATCCCACACTTTTTTGATTTCGATGGCATGTCGCCATGCCTGCTTTACCTGTGGCGTGTTGGCGGTGATGCCGATGAGATGAGGCTTGTATTCAAGGACAAACTCACTCAGAGGTTGTTCCTCGACGTCGGCATCGAAGACAATGACTTCGTCGCCACGTTCTTCGGAGATCGCGCCGAGATAAGCTAAGCCCAAGTGCGGGCTGGTGCGAGTGTCGATAGGAAGCCGGAAGCGGGGATTGATCAATAGAACACGCATAGACGTGAAACCTCTCAATGTGTTGGTTGGGGGCAGTAATTCGAAAGATAAACGATGATAAGTTTTCTGAAAGGACAAGGACAAACCGACCGGTCACGAAGTTTTTCTATGCACAAACGCAAGATTCCATCACCGATCATTCGTTTCATTTTCTGGCAAACAGCCATTTTACTGTAAATCAGCCAAATGGCCCAGTAAAATGCGTTGAAATTATAGGCGCAGTCCCGATAGATGTCAAATTTTTATGAAAGAGTTCATAAAAATTATCTGGTTGTGGCGTCTTGTCAGCGGGGAGGACCATTTTTTCATCGGTGGGTGGAGGTTATGGCATAATGCTAGCTATGGAGCTTCAACAGGCAGATCTAGATTATTTCGCTCGAGGTGAATGGCAGAACCCGCAATTCTGGCGTCGATTTGGCGGGCGCCCCGATTTTACCGATACGCATGTGTTGGATGTTGGTTGTGGGCATGGCAGCATGGTCATTGATGTGGCGCGCGCAGGGGCCCGGCAAGTCGTGGGATTGGATCTGAATTGTCGATTAATAGCATTCGCCCAAGCCAACCTACTTCAACATCATGCCGATGTCGCCAACAAGGTGACGTTCCTGTGCCAGGATCTAAAAGATTACCCCAAGGATGCGGTTTTTGATTATATGATTTCTAAGGATAGCTTTGAGCACATTCTAGACCTGCCCGGCATGCTGGCGGAGATGAAAAAACGGCTGAAGCCGGGTGGGCGCATTTATGCAGGATTCGGCCCCCTCTACAACAGTCCCCTGGGGGATCATGGGTATTCTCAATCGCGATTGCCGTGGCGTCACCTCATGTTGGGTGAGAAGGCGTTGGTCGCCCGGGTTCAAGCGCGTTGGCCTCATGCGCAGATCGACAGCCTTCACGATCTCGGTCTGAATGGCCTGGCCCTGGCGGATTATGAACGGATTTTTGCTGAATCGGGACTACGGATCATCTCATTCCAAACCAACCGTAGCGAAAAACTCCTTTCCCGGATACTTTCTCTGCCGGCACACATCCCCTTTCTCCGAGAATTATTCACCTTTAACGTGTACGTCATTTTGGAAAAGCCGTCATCCTAAAATCCCATAAAAGCAGAAGCGCCTGGAGGATACATCCATCTCGTTGCGGTGACTTTTTCGCCTCACAACATGACTGCAGATGGGGCTTTTATGGTGCCCTTTTTGCTAAAAATGCACGGATTTCAAGATGCAGGGTGGTTTCGGGCGGGGTATAGGGACGCAACGGCGTCGATCGCGCCTTTGTAATGGCCGCTGACAAATCTTCCAGGTGAAAACAGGGGATCAAATAGCCTTCTGCTCCGAAGCGTTTGATGATTTGCTCCTGGTGTTTGTCGAAACGGTCGGGGTTAGGAACGCTAATCAAAGGAACGCCCGCGTAAAGCACCTCTACGGTCGTGCCAAAGCCGCCATGTGCAATGACGATGCTGGCATTTCGAATGTATTCGGTAATGTCTGGCAGGAATCGGAACCATTCGCCATGTGTGGGCTCATACAGCCCCTGTCCAATCTGAAATACGACCGACTCATCCAACGTGGGCGCCAACGTATCCACCGCCCTTACCAGGTCATCGAATTCGGTAGTGCCCACCGTGCAGAAGATCATAGCAGCCTCCCAGCAAAGCGGGCGCGCGGGTACTTCTCTGCCAGAGATTGCCATTGCACATAGAATCGATCATACAAATGAAGATAATAAATAATGCGCGCCGTAAAGCTAAGGAATTCAATCTTCGACGCAGTCTCGATGAAGATGTGAGGGACCCCGCGCAGTTTGGCCACAAGTGCGATGGGAATTTGCAAACTAGGGCCGGCGCCAACCACAAGATCTGGTTGGGTCTGATCGAGAATCCGCCACGCGGTGATGATGGCCCCTGGCATTTTACGCATTACAGCCCAAGGGCCCTCGGTGCGCCCATGTTTTTTTTCTCGAGGCTGTTTGATACGAAACACCGGCCCAGGCACGCGTATTTTCGTTTCAGAAACGACATCATAATCGGGCACCACGTAACAATAATCAAACTCTGGGCCTAACAGATCCACCAGCCGCAGCATTTGCTTGGTATGTCCGCCCGCGCCCAATACAATCAGCAATCGCTGACGGCCACGTGCATCCATACCTGGTTCAGAGGGCCCTTTTGCCGCCATGATTGTCGTACCGGGCTGGAACAGGAGTGTAAGGCGGCAACGACACAATCTGGCGCTCTCGGCTGGCCCGAAGCACCTGTTCGGCCAGAAACACCGCGCGCAACCCCTCTTCGCCATTGACCAAGCCATTATATCCCTGTCGAATCGCTTCGACGAAGGTTTCGAGTTCAGCCCGTAATGGTTCCACTCGCGGGATCTCATACTTTGTTACGGCGCCTTCGGTGACCCCCACCGTGACCAGGCCAAGCCAATGATCTTGGGCCGAACGATTTTCATAAAACCAAAGCTCCTGGGTGAGATAGTTCACCAGAAACATGCCTCGCTCTCCTAACACCGACAGCTCGCGAATCTTGGTAGGGGTCAGCCAATTGATGTCCATCATGCCAACGACGCCATCATCAAAGCGTAAAATGCTAGACACCATATCTTCGTGGCTGTCATGCAAGGTCTGTTTGACCTGTGCGGCAATGGTGCGAATGCCGGCGCCAGTCAGATATTCCATAATATTCAATTCATGAGTGGCCAGATCAAACACGACTCCTACATCCTTAACGCGTGGGGGGAATGGGCCAATGCGACGGGCGTGGATTTGATAAATCTGCCCCAGCTGGCCAGCATCCAACCGCTCTTTGAGTGCAATCACGGCGGGATTAAAGCGTTCGATATGCCCCACGCCTAATAAGACGCCATGCTCATGGCTGGCTGCGATCATATCTTGGGCCGCGGCCACCGAGTCAGCCATGGGTTTTTCGACAAACGTATGGATTCCAGCAGCCATTGCGTCTTTGGCAGCGCGTTGATGCAAATGTGTCGGCAAGGCAATGGTGACCACGTCCAGCGCCTCTTTTTCGATCATTTCATGATAGTCGCTATAAGGACGCGCTTTGTAGGTGCGAGAAACGCGCTCACGTAAGGCCGGGTCTAAGTCGGCAATCGCGACGAGGGTTGTTTGGGGCATACGGGCATATACACGGGCGTGGTTTGCGCCCATTGAGCCCACGCCTATAACTGCTGCACGGAGAGGCTTTGTCAAGAGTGCACCTCATCAGGAAAAGTTGCGTAATCAATCTTGTACATCAGGGATAATGTCATACATTGCTGGTGCATGTTCACATTTTGTGGTCTCTACAAAATGTGTTCACCAGACGGAGGCATGTCCGCCTCGGTGCAAAGGGCCCGATGGTGCGTTTTCAGTCGGTCGGGGGGACCAAAATCGCGAATCAGGTCAGTCTACGGAGTCCTCTGTGGACAGAAGGAGGACCTTCGTCGCCTCCCGAGCCGTCAAGACATGGTAGGAAGACTACGGACCGGTGTTTATAGTTTAGCAAACGGGCATGAAAACCGGATGAAAAATATCCATGCTTTTGATGACAGGACGTTCAAAGAGTGGTTATGAATCTTTGGGGCCAAAAATTGGCGTGTTGGGTTCACAAAGATGTGCGGGCAATGGTTGGATTCGTGCCGGAACGCCCATCGCCAATGTCCACGGAGGCACATCCTGAGTCACCACCGCGCCAGCAGCCACCATGGCGCCCTCTCCAATGCGCACGCCTGGCAGCAACGTAGCATTTGCGCCGATGGTCACATGGTCTTCGATGATGGGGCCCTTCAACGTCAATGAATGTCGTTGGCGCAGGGGATATTTATCGTTGGTCAAGGTTGCATTGGGGCCGATAAAAACGTTACTGCCAATGGTTGTGTAAGTGGGAATATACACCTGGCTCTGGATACTTACAAAATCTCCGATGGTTATATGACCATCGAGAATGGATGCCGTTCCCACCAGTACATAATCGCCGATTTGCGTGTGCTCGCGAATCAAGACATGATGACCGGTTTTGAATCCTACGCCGATAACGACATCGCCATAGATGATCGCCTGTGCCCGCACGATGCTGTCATCGCCCAGCCGCGCGGGACCACAGTCCTCTTGATAAACAAGCCCTACCAGAGCTTGGGGTTGAATGAGGACATTACGCCCCAGGATTGCGCGAGTAAATTCAGGTGATTGATTCATGCGAAGGGTCATTTTACACCATTTTTTCTGATTCCGACATCCAACGTTGAGATAACCAGCGCCATGGCGCGCCAGCAGACAAAATAATTAGAAAGGGTATCGCGGGGATAATGTATCTGCCCGCGGCAATCACCACCGCATGGCTGAGGGTGTAATACAGCAGCACAAACCCGATCACTACATGAATGATCAGCGGCAAGCTATCTTCGATAAATAAGCGAGCTCGCCAACGCCAGGCTTGAATTTCGGCCCAAAGCGCCAAAAGCAACAGACCAAAATTCGTAAGGGCGAAAAACCATGTAGCCATGGATGGATGCCAGGTGAATCCCAGATTGAACCATAATTGCAAGGTTCGCAGCGCTGAAAGCGCCATAAAACGTCCTGGATAGGCTTTCACCTTTTCTAAACCATAGCTCATGCCGAGTTGAAATAATTCCGCTTCGTTCAGGTTCAAGCCTTTGTCATCCGCCAGTTGATGGATGGCATTTAATGAAGGGCTGACTCCTGGCAATCGCCAATAATCGGGTTGATCCAATCGATAATGGGTTTGGAAAAAGTTAAACCCTACAAGGGTGCTCCCCATCACGACCTCGCCAAAGGCGCGATAGTTTCGAACAAACCAGGGAGCCACCACCCCTCCCATGACCATGATGAACAACATGAATGATACCAGCAAACGTTTCGGGACGGTCCGATGCCTTGCTTCTTTACGTTTGCGCACATACCACCACAGCAGGAGGGCAGGCAGCAATAACAGGGGCATATACAGGGATGTGGGGCGGGCCAAAGTGGCCAATCCCAGGGAGAGTCCGGCAAGACTTGCATATGTCAGCGCGTACAGGCGATTCTGCAGATGGCGCAACATCAATACAAAAAAGAAGAATCCGGCCATTTGCAGGAAGGCGAAAAGGGAATCTGCCAAAAGGCGTGCGGCCAGCTGCGCACCGGGCAGATAAAATGCCCATAAGGCCGCGGCCAGCAACCCCAACCATCGAGTTCGCCAGGCCCACCATCCTAACCAGGCCAACATGGCAGCCAGTAACACATCCGCCAAGGCCTGCAACACCAGGAGGGGTGTATAGTTGCCCAAACCAAACAGCCGGTAGGTCTGGGCAAGTAGCCACGGATATAAAGGCGTCCGTCGCGCTGAAGGCAACCAGGGTTCTTTATAACTGAGTCCATGACCGGCGAGCAAATTACGAGCCAAAAGGTCAAACTCGACCGAATCGCCGATATGATTATCCGCCTGGGGAAAGATGAAAATCAACATCAGGCGAATGGCCAATGCCAGCAGCAAAATGACGCCCAGCATCAACCACCAGCGACGAGTGCTGTTGTATGTTTCGGAATGCATAAGCTTAGAATCTTTCCATGGGGTTTTGGAAGCGCGCAGTAGCTATTGTGCAGGAGGTGATTGCCAGAGGCAGGGGACAGCGATCGCCAGAGATCACGCCAGAGAAGCGTCGTCAAGCCCATAAGCCTGAGCCAACAATGGCGCTACCTGGCGCCACTCAAAACGCATGGCATTGCTTCTCGCGGCCAGGGATAAACGTCTGGCGAGATCGGCCGAATTCAGCAATGTAAGTATGTGCGAGGTCAACGCCTCGACATCGCCAACCGGGGCCAGCAAGCCATTCTCACCATCCCGAATGAGATCAGGGATGGCGCCAGCGTCGGTGGAGACGATGGGCAGGCCGCTGGCGCTGGCTTCAATCAAAGTCAAAGGAAGGTTGTCGATCGCCGAGGTGTTTAAAAACACGTCGGCCGCGTCGTAAATGGCGGGCAGCGTTGCGAATGGTTGGGGTCCAGCAAATCGAACGCCCGGTACATTCATCTGTCGGACCTGCTCTTTCAAGCGCTCCTGCAAGGAGCCGCCTCCAACAAACGTCAGAGTTGCGCTGGCATGCCGTTCATGAATGCGAGAAAAAACAGCCAATGCATCTTCCGGTCGATAGCGCGGCTCGAAATGTCGTAACCACAAAATCCGCGGTTCTATGGGGCCGCGTGGTCGAAAGTGAAACCGTTCAATCGGCACGACATTGGGCACAACGGTTGGAGAAAGGCCATATTGCTTGAAGATGGCAGCCTGGGTTGCGGTTAAGGTCAAGAGGGCATGATACCTCATGAGGGTTGCCCGCGCCAAACCGCCATAACGCGCCATAAATGCAGCCGCCTGGCCGCCATGATAGGTGATTACCAATCGTTTGCCCCAGCGACGGGCAGTTAGTCCAACCACGGCTGGCATGAATCCCCACCAGGAAGCACCATGAACGTGAAGGATATCCCATTCATCCCGCGTAGTGCGCAAGTTGCGTATAAGGTGGGCAACCTGAGCTGTAGGGAACATCCAACGTCGCATATCCCGCCTGATTCGCAACCACGGAATGTCGGTATTGATTCGTGTCACCTGCGCCCCCGAGCTCTCCAGGGCGTCGGATAGGATGGCGCATTGCACGGAAACACCCCCGGGGCGAGGCGGGAATGGTCCCAAAATCGCCACTCTGACGTGCCGCCAGTCACGCGACGAGGCTTCATGCACGTCCATCGCTCCACGTCCTATTTGAGCTTTGAATGACTTCTGAAATAAAGTACAGTCGTTTGCCAGCCGGCGTGGGAGGTATTTCATCCACTACATCGATGGTCACCTGACAATCCTTGCCCATACATGCATGCAGCGAATCGACAACAGATTGACGATCTGCCTCTCCGAAATCATTGTTTACGACAAGCTTCACGACCACGTGCTGAATATCCTTTTGAATAACCTGAAACGCTTCGATCGAATCCATAGCTCTGAAAAAACAGGCGTGATGCACCGTTAACCAACCCCCATCGGCCGTGACAAAGAGATCCGTGAGGCGACCAGCAAGCTGACTGAGGCGAGGAAGCGAGCGGCCGCAACGACAGGGCTCGTGGGAGAGCGTGGCTACATCATGGATATTATAACGGATAAATGGGGTTGCGGTTGCTTCTAAATTGGTGAGAACCACCTCGCCCAGTTCTCCATCAGGTGAGCGCTTCCCAGCTTTTACGATCTCTAAAATGACGCTCTCTGCGTTGATATGCAGGCCGTCATGTTGATCACATTCTGCAGCGATCTGCATGCCATCCCCGCCATATTCATTGAACACCCTGCCAGGAGAAAACGCTTGTTCAATGGTTTCACGCATCGATTCGGTTAACGTGTCGCCGGTGGTCGTCAATACGGGTATCGAAACGTGAAGTCCCAACTCGAGCATACGCTCCGCTAAAAGAAACATGTTCGACGCGTAGCTACGAAAAAGCTTCGGGCGCCATGTTTTTAAATGCTCGACATATCGCTTAATGACGTCATCATCAATCAGCTCCCAGGCAGACAGCCAATGATGCCGCAGAAGCAACCATTCTATATGACCCACAAGAGGCCAGTGCCTCAACCCGCGGTTTCCAGCTAATTGCAAGGTGACGTATGGTTCCCCAAAATCGTAGCCTGCCATCCGCCACCACCGAAATAATCCTGCCCATTTCTTCGCTTTCTGCGCCTTTGTCGTCCAGTAATATAAGCGTTCACCCGTCGATCCACTTGAGCGGGCTTGAATCAGCGCCTTGTCTGGCAATGATTGGTCGCGCATAAGCGTGTCGTAATAACGTGCAATAATTTTCTTATCCACAATGGGCAATTTTTCCAGATCGTCTACGGTTTGGATGTCGTCTGGCGTTAGACCTCGCTCCTGCATTACCTGACGATAAAATGGCACATGTTGATATACATGGTTGATGAGCCGTCGCAGTTTGGCATTCTGCAGTTCGCGTATTTGTGCCCAAGACCACCATTGACTTTCCTCCAGTTGTCGAAGATAAGGCAAGAAGTCACCATACCCCGCCAGATGCGAACCGATTGGAATAGCTGCTTGACGCAAAAACCAGCGATATATGCTCATCATTCACCTGCTGCCATCGAGTCTGTGTGTTAAGGGATTGTTTTATGGGGTTACAATCTTTTTCGGTTGGATGATTAGGTTTCACTCGGCTATCATACGATGACAGTGGCGGTGTTAGGGCGGCGAACAAAAAAACACTAGCGTGATGACAGTGCCTTCCCACACATTTTTCTGCGAGATGCGCATTTGGTTTGATGGTTCGTTGGCGCCACAGACGGCCATCTTGTTACCTGTCCAGATGAATGTTGTGGACGCAGCATGGGTTTGGTTTCAAACGACATCATTGGGCGCGCCTTGGATCACCTCAGAGATGAAAAAACGACGTTTTCCCACAGGCGAAACCGGAATCTCATCGACAAACTGCAATTCAAAGCGTGTGTTCGGGCCCATATAGCGTCGAAAGGTTTCCACTATGCGTTTTTCATCGGATGGCTGAAAACGATCGTCCACCACCAGTTTTATGACGATCAAATCAACGGCTTTTTGAATGACCTGGAACGCTTTGACCGCGTGTAATTTGGCGAAAAAGGCCGTAAACTGATGCACGGTTAACCAATGACCATCTGAAGTGACGAACATATCGGTCAGGCGCCCTTCCAGATGACTGAGTCGTGGCAGGCCCCGACCGCACTGACAGGGCTCCCAGGTCAGCGCGGCGACATCATGGATGTTGTAGCGAATAAATGGCGTGGCCGTTGCCTCCAGGTTTGTGAGCACCACCTCTCCTAGTTCTCCCTCGGACGCGCGCTTGCCATCTTTGATGATCTCCACAATGTACGTTTCGGCATTGATGTGCAGCCCGCGATGCATCTCACATTCCGCAGCAATCTGCATCCCATCCCCGCCATATTCGTTGAAGACGCGTCCGGGCGCAAATGCCTGTTCGATGGTCTCCCGCATGTGGTCGGTTAAGGTTTCACCTGTGGTGAGAATGGCGGGAATGGTCACCTGCAATCCCCGTTCATTCATTCGTCTGGCCAGGTAATAGACCGTAGAGGCGTAACTACGAAATAGTTTTGGCTGCCACGATCTGAGATCTTCTATGTATCGAGCCAATACATCATCAGTCATCTCCTGGGCTGAAAGCCAATGATGACGCAACAGCAACCATTCCAGCTGGCCCACCAAGGGCCAATTTTTAAAGCCCTGGTTAGGAGCCAACTGAAATGTCACGTAAGAATCGCCAAACTCATACCCGACCATCTCCCACCAGCGAAACAAGCCAGCCCATTTCTTCGCTTTCTGGGCTTTGGTCGTCCAATAATGCAATCTTTCGGCAGTAGAACCGCTCGACGTGGCATGGATCAAGTGTTTGCGAGGGATAGAGTGGTCGCGCAGGGTCGTATCGTAATACTTTGTTAGCACTTTTTTGTCCACGATGGGCAGTTTGACCAAATCATCCACGGTTTGAATATCCGCGGGCGTTAACCCTCGTTCATCCATCACTTGACGATAGAAGGGCACATGATCATACACATGGGCTATCAAGCGACGTAATTTTGCGTCTTGCAGCGCCCGGATTTGTTCAGGCGACCACCATTGGCTTTGTTCGAGCTGTTGAAGATAGGGAAGAAAGTCGCCGTAGCCAGCCAGGCGTGAACCAATTGGAAGGATAAAAGTTCGCAAGAATTGGCTATATATGCTCATGTTGCCTGAATTTGTTCATCAATGACGCGATCGGTGAAGGAACCGCCACCGAGGGTTGCAGAGATGGCGCCTCCCATGATGGCGAAGAAGATCAAATTTGCATAGAGAGAAAAAGCGTTATCGAAAAAGGCAATGGGAATGACATAGGCGAAAAAGCTGGCCAATGCAGCCAGGATAAATAATGGGAAAAATCGCCGCTGCCGCCGTCGAGGCCAGCCAATGACGATCAAGGTGATGGCGAGTCCTAGCAACATCAACACATAACCGCCCAACAAGGCATAACCTCCAGAAACCAGGAAATTCAGATAGGAATTGTGCGTGCTGGGCAATACGTGGATGCCGTTATCGCGGAAACCCTGATCTGCAGCCAGTCGCCCGAACCATCCCCAGCCAACGCCCAGGTAGGGAGCGCTTTTGTGAATGTCAAGACCGATCCTCAGGGCGGTTAAACGGTAATCAATGGGGCTCTCAGAAGTGAGTCTGGCGCCAACTTCGGTTTGGCTCAAGGCTCCCCAACTTAAACCAAGGACTAATCCTAAAATCAGCAAAATAGGCAATACATAACGCAATAATCGCCTGTTAAGCAACGAAAAAACCATAGGACCGATCAGTCCACCCACCATGGCCGATCGATTAAAGGTCGCGATGATCCCTGCTTCGAGCAAGATGAGCGCCGCCAGGTAGCCTATCCGGTCACGAATGTTTTTCATCTCGATGCTAAGCATTATAGCGAGGGGCGCGATCACGGCCAACGCCAATCCAACATAGGCGGGATTGCCAAAAAAGCTTCCCACTTTGCGGATATCGCCACTGTAAATTTTGGCTCCAGTCCCAAAACGGAATGGCGCGAACCCTGTGGCTTGTTCCACTATCGCGGCGACAGCGATGACGATTCCTATGCCTAAAAGGGTCTTTGCCAACCGCTGAAAATCCTCTGGCCGCAGGATCAGTTGTCGGGCGATGAAATAGACCAACATGGGCATCAGAAATGCGTCGAATACGGCCTGGACGCCCCACAGCCATCCAAAATATCCCCGTACTGCCGCCCATAACAGCGGAATGATAAAGAAAGGCAAGGCAAGCTCGAAGAAGGTGGGGACCAACAACTTCCGACGACCTAACGCCACCTGGGCGAGAAGGTATACGGCAAAAATGCTGCCAACAACCCGCGCGTAGCTAAGGTCGGGTATGCCTGCAGGCATGTGAAGATCAAACCGTAAAAAGGGAGCAAATGGTATGAAAAATAGCCAAACCAGAAACGCCAGGAGTGGATCAAAAAAAAGCAGCGAGAGCGTAAGTAGAATGGCGCTCAATGCAATGATTTGATCGGCGAGATCGGGCTGGTAAAAAATAGCCCATCCCAAAACGATGGCCGCGACTACGCCTATCAGGAATACGAGGGTGTTCGCAATAAAGACTTTGCGAGAGGAGAAAACAGCGTCCATAGTCGCTATCATAGACCAGGATATCGATTTTGCCAAGAGTTTTGGTAAAAAGTTCGCCAACGTCCTGTCTATACGTCGCCGGGAACCTGCACCCTCTCTTTACCTCATTCAGGCCCGTTCAATAAATGTGACGCCAAACGCCCGAAACCCACCGTGGGCGCCTAAAACTGGTCCCGCCTCGGCCACCAACACGTTGCGGCGAGGGAAAGACAACGCAGGCGCGGCTAAATCGGCCAATTGAAGCGCGAATTCTGGAGCGCGAGTATGCGCCGTCGCCAGCCGCTCCGCTTTTTTGCCGCGAATCCGTTGAAGGATGTGCTTCATTCCCTTTCTGGGAGTGCGCACTGCTCCGCCAAACGTCAACTCCCCCTTTCTCATTTCCAAAATGACGCGAATGGAAAGCACACTCGACATGCGTTTGACAACATTCATGGCCAAGGCGATCCGTCCACCGCGCTGAACAGCATCCAGCGAGTCGAGATACAAAATCAGTCGCAGTCGGGCGCGTGCATCCGCCAACTGCGCCAGCGTCTCCTGAACATCAGCCCCCTGTTCGATGAGGGAAGCCGCATGTAAAACCAGCAATCCCTCCCCCAAAGAAATGGCCCATGAGTCGAAGACATGCACCCTCCCTGCAAACGCTTCCGCCGCCAAAACCGCATTCTGATAGGTGCTGCTGTGCTTGCTGGTCAAGGTGATCATAATGGCTTCATCTGCGCGGGCCAGCGCCCGTTGATAGGCTTCAGCAAAGGTGGCAGGTGAGGGAGAGGCTGTGCGGGGCGTTTCGCCGCGAGCAAACCGCTGCCAGAATGCTTCCCGTTGCTCATATACATCAAAAAATTCCTCCTCGCCAAAGTGGATAAGCAGAGGCACGACAATGATATGTTTGCGGGCCAGGATCTCTGGTGGCAGATCGTTGCTGCTGTCTGTAATTAGTGCGATTCGACTCATGTTGTTAGTGTAACCGCAAGCGTCCTTTTCGAACAATCTGTCCTGACGGAGGGATGCCAAAAGGACCGACCTAAGTCGGCAAAGAGGGCGCCTGCGCCCACCCGCCTACCCGTTTCATGCGCCAATCTGCATCACCCGGCCAGCATCGGGAACGCTGCCGGCCCTACGGATATTGCCTGCCCTCACCAAACCGGTTATCAGTTTACTTCGGAATGATGTAAAATGTAATGTAATTTGCCAACCCTTTATGGGAAAAAGCCAATTCTCCTTCCCCTCAACATTTCCTTGCTTTCTTTAGGACAAAGCATCGGGATATTCTGCCTTATGAAAACGCGCCTCATTGTCGGACTCCTTCTCAGCTTGCTTATCCTATCGTTCGGACGCTCCGCCGTCGAGGCCAACGGAGATCCCCCATACAACCCACTGCAACAACCATCCTCCTCATCCCCTTATGGCATGGATCTCATGGGGCCGGGTTGGCAGTGGACCTTCCCCCGCGAAGAGGCCTGGCCCCGATCGGATGGCGCGATCCGTGTCGATCTGATGGATGAAATGTTCCAGAAAAGCTGGGCCGCCGGAGTCCGTAGCGCTCGTATTGCTGTGTTATGGTGCCTGACTGAGCCAGAACGAGATCGCTACCAATGGGAAGAGCTAGATATTGCCTTTCAGCTTGCTCGAAATTACGGCATGGAAATCGCGCCCCAGGTCTTTTATACGCCTGATTGGGCGGCATTAGGGCGCGACATCGACGCCAGCTGTTTTGATTATCAGATTTATCCTCGGAATCTGCCCCCGAAGAACTGGCAGGATTGGTCTGATTTCATGGGCGCGTTGTTAAGGCGTTACGGTCCCCCCGGTAAAAATCAAGTGCATCAATGGGAGATATGGAACGAGCCCGATCTCTTTGAGTTTTGGTATATCCCTGATGATCCCTGGAACGCCAACGCGCCCATGTATGCAAAGCTTGTGCAACTTGCCGCTCGCGAAATCGATCGTTATGATCCTCAAGGAAAAGTTCTGGTGGGAAGCCTGTCGGATATTTATGGGGCAAAATTCTTGCAACGGTTGTTGGCGCTTCGGGGTGATGAGGACATTCGAGGCGAGATCGATGTTTTGACGTTTCATGTCTTTGATGAACCAGAGCGGAAAATGAACGCCATTCACGAAGCGTTAGGCGATAATCAGTTTCCCCTTTGGGTTACGGAGACCAATGCTCGATTGTGGGAAGAAACGATTCCGCGCGACCATGTCGTACGGTTCTTCGAGGCATTGTTCAATAACGGTGTAAGCCGAACGTTCTGGTTCAAATCCTGGACGTCGGAATGGGGGCCTGGAATATTCACCGATGAGGGGCCCTTATGGGAGCGCACGGACTTTCAGCCGAGTCCCTTTTATTCCACCTATCAAAACATAGCCCTACGCTCCCCTGCCCCCTCCAGCCCACAGGTGCAATCCCCCAGGCCCAAGGATCTCGTCAACCCGCAACCCATTTTCACCTGGCGCCCCCCATCCTCCAGCGCTTCCCCGATAGCTGGCTATAAATTGCAGGTCGACAATAGCCTGTTTCGCGGCAAGCCTTACTTTCACTCTCCAGAACTTGATGTGTGGGTTCCCGCCGGGCTAACCCATTTCCTTCCCCTTCAAATGGTGGGAAACGGCTCATCTCCCTCCTCGCCACCTTCCCAGCTGGCTCCCCCTGCGGTGTCTGTTGTTCACTATCAGCCGACCTTTGCACTGTCGCCAGGGCGATATTACTGGCGCGTCGCCGCGGTGGATGTCGAGGGGAATGTGGGCGAGTATTCGGACCCACAACTCATTTTCGTTTCGGCCGGTCAGGATCGAGTGTACCTTCCCTTCCTGGAGCGACCATAGCCAATCTTTTTCTCTCGAATCCTCCATACAACCATCCTCGCGTCTCGCTGTTCGATGCGGTAAGGTTTGGTTGTATGCATTCCAGATATTTTCAATACCCTTTCAAGATAGGAGCTCATTATGTCATCATCGACCTATGATAAAACCGATCAACTTGTTGCCAATACCCTGCGTTTGCTTGCGGTCGATGCCATCCAGGCCGCGAATTCGGGCCATCCTGGATTGCCTTTAGGGGCTGCAGACGCGATTACCGTTTTGTGGACGCGTTTTCTGAAACATCATCCCGCAGATCCATCATGGCCCGATCGCGATCGATTTGTACTCTCTGCAGGTCACGGTTCCGCGTTGCTTTATTCCCTTCTCCATCTCTTCGGTTATCCAATTTCGCTTGATGAGTTGCAACATTTTCGTCAGTGGGGCTATGTCACCGCCGGACACCCAGAATATGATCCCGAACGTGGCATTGAGGTGACCACCGGACCTCTGGGCCAGGGAATCAGCAATGCGGTGGGCATGGCCATCGCGGAACGGTGGCTGGCCGCACGGTTCAACAAACCTGCTTTTCCGGTAGTAGACCATTACACCTATGTGTTGGCGGGCGACGGCGACCTTATGGAGGGCGTGTCGCACGAAGCAGCCTCGCTGGCCGGGCACCTTGGTTTGGGGAAGCTGATTGTGCTTTACGACGACAATCACATCTCCATCGACGGCCCCACGGATCTCGCGTTCACCGAAGATGTGCTCTTACGTTTTGAGGCTTATGGTTGGCATGTACAACGGGTGGATGGACATCAGATGCCGGAGATCGATGCAGCCATTCGCAAGGCACAGGCCGAAACCGATCGCCCGTCCATTATCGCTTGCCGCACCCACATCGGGTATGGCAGCCCCCGCCAGGATACGGCCAAGGTTCATGGGGAGCCTCTGGGGCCAGAGGGCGTCAAAGCAACAAAACGCTTCTTCGGCTTCCCCGAAGATGAAACCTTCTACATCCCCGAAGAAGCGCGAGCGCGTGTGGAAGCCATGAAAGCCGCAGGCGCCGCAGCTTATGAACAATGGCATGCCATGATGCAAGCCTACCAGGAAGCCTATCCAGACCTGGCGCAAACATGGAAACTCTTCATCAACGGCGCGTTGCCCACCGGGTGGGAACAATATCTGCCCGATTTCACCGGTGAAAAACCCCTTGCAACCCGAGCCACTTCCGGCAAAGTCCTGGACGCCATTGTTCCCCAATTGCCCATGCTTTTGGGCGGTTCCGCCGATTTGACAGGCAGCAATAAAACCAAACCCAAAGATGCCAAAGACATCCAACCTGGTGACTTTTCGGGCAATTACATCCATTATGGGGTGCGAGAACATGGCATGGCGGCCATCATGAATGGCCTCGCCACCCATTACGTTCGTCCCTATGGCGGCACCTTTTTGGTGTTTTCCGATTATTTGCGCGGCGCTTTACGCGCGTCGGCGCTGATGAATCTACCAGTCATTTATGTCTTTACTCATGACAGCATCGGCCTGGGAGAGGATGGTCCCACGCATCAGCCTATCGAACATCTCATGTCGTTGCGCGCCATGCCCAATTTGGTCACCATTCGTCCCGCCGACGGCAATGAAACCGCCCAGGCATGGAAGGTCGCCCTGGAGCGCCAAGGCCCGACCGCGCTGATCCTGACCCGCCAGAGCGTACCGCAGATCACCCCCAAAGACAACGCGCTCGCCAAAGGCGCTTATATCCTCTCCGAACCAGAAGTCGATCCTGAGATCATTCTCATCGCCACAGGTTCCGAGGTTGCCCTGGCGCTCGAGGCGCAGAGCGTTCTGGCAGAAAAGGGCATTGCGGCACGGGTCGTTTCCATGCCCAGCTGGGAATTGTTCGACGCCCAGGAAGCAGACTATCGCATGACTGTATTGCCCGCTAACAAGCCTAAACTGGCCATCGAAGCTGGCTCGACACTGGCTTGGGCCCGCTATGTGGGGCTGAACGGCGATGTCATCGGCATCGATCAGTTTGGCGCTTCTGGTCCGGGCAAGCTTCTATTCGAAAAATATGGCTTCACCGTCGAAAACGTGGTCGCCAAAGCCCTCGGCCTTTTAACCTCCTAAGTCTGTACGATCCATATTCCGTCCACCTTCCCTTTATCATTACAGCAAACATATATGACCATCAAACTTGCTCCCTCGATCCTCTCCGCCGACTTTGCCCGCTTGGGCGAACAAGTGCAGGAAGCAGCCGAAGCAGGCGCGGAATATGTTCACATTGATGTCATGGACGGCCACTTTGTCCCCAATCTCACCATGGGGCCAGTGGTCGTCCAGGCCTTGCGTCCATTGGCGGATGCCTTCCAGCTTGTTTTAGATGTTCATCTCATGATCGAACATCCAGAACGATTGCTGCCCGCTTTCGCCAGGGCTGGCGCTGACATCCTCACCGTTCATGTGGAGACCTGCCCCCATCTACATCGCACCGTGCAGCAGATTCGCGAGCTAGGCGTCAAACCGGGGGTCTCGCTCAATCCCGCCACACCATTGGTTATGCTGGAAGAAATCCTTCCTTTCGTCGACCAGATACTCATCATGTCAGTAAATCCGGGATTTGGCGGCCAGAGCTATATCGAAACCAGCACTGAGAAGATCGCTCGATTGCGTCGCTTATTGCATGCACGCGGCCTGAAACAAGTGGACATTGAGGTGGATGGCGGCATTAAACCAAGCAATGCGCGCAAGGTTGTCAATGCCGGCGCGAACATCCTGGTAGCCGGCTCCGCCATCTTTAACGACAAGCGCCCCGTGGCGGACAACATTGCCGCCTTCCGACAGGCGTTATCAGATTTCGCTTAGCGCCATGCACAGATTTCGCTACCGCAAAGGCCACACCAGGGGCGTCAAAAAGACGACGCAGAATCCCATGACCAGAATGATGGGGAAATTGATCAAAAAATAATGCTTGAATGCATATCGTCCGGGCGCGCGCACCAGGATGGCAATGACATCGGTTGTTGGCGTCAGGAAGGAGGCGCTTACACCTGCCATGACGGCGATCACCAGCGGTTCTGGGCGCAAGCCTGTACTTTGAGCGATATAAACCGCGATCGGTGTCAGCACCAAAGCAAGGAGTGAATTAGAAAGCGCCTGGGTCAATAAAACCGTGATCCCGAATAGCGATGCCAACAAGACATACGAGGGCATTCCTTGCAACAAATGCAAGAGCCATTCTCCCATGACGGCAGCCAGCCCAGAACGTTCCATCGCTGTACCCAACGGCAACAGGGCGGCAATGAAAATCACGATCCCCCAATCCACATCCTCATACGCCTCCTGAGGCCCACTGGCCCCCAATACCACGGTGCCTAGCGCCCCCAACAACGCCGCCATAGGCAATGACACCATAGGTAACAGGCTCAAAAGAATCACGCCAACCAGAATCGTCAACATCAGATAAGAACGTTTGTCGACAATATCCTCCAACTTGGGGCCCAGTTGCGAGAGCACGATGATCTCTGTATCGCGACGCAATACCTGGATTTGCTGGGGTGACCCTTCTACCAAAAGACGGTCGCCAGGCTGCAACGGGGTGCTTGCCAAACGTTTCGCCGAGGCCACACCTTCACGTAAAATCGCCAACACATTCAATCCATACGTTTTGCCAAACTGCAATTGTTCCAACGTCTTGCCGACCAGTGAGGAATAGGGAGGGATGAGCAATTCCGCCAATTCAAGTTGCGCGGGTGCAAGACGTGCAAGATCGACCAGGGTCACCGACCCTTTGGGTTCGAGATGATGGATCGAGGCCAGTTGCAAGATACTGGCCCGATCTCCTTGTACGACGATCTCATCATTTTCTTCCAGGATCAAGTCGGGCCAGGGGCGAAACGGATCGCCGCCGGGGCGCGCCACGCCCACCACATTGACGCCCCAATGTTCTCGTAATCCCAACTCGCTCAACCGCTTCCCCACCAAATCGGAACCTGATCGCACTCGCAGACGATAGAAGAGATCATCGATTTTGTACGTTTTACTCAATTCCTGCAAATTCGGTCCCATGCGCACCGGCCGCTCTCCCGTGCTAGGCAATAATTTATGACCAAAACTCACCATCAACAACCATGCAAATACAAAAGTCGGCAGTCCTACGACCCCGATGGAGAACAAGCTCAATGACACGCCTGCTTGTTGTTGCAACAAATCAGCGGCGATCAGGCTTGGTGGGGTGCCCAGCAAAGTCAGATAGCCCCCCAGCGAGGTGAATACGGCCACGGGCAGCAGCAGTTTGCCCAAAGGCGTGTCCGACGCTCTGCTTAAACGATAGGTGAGAGGCAACATGATCACCAATGCAGCCAAGTTGGCCATGAATGCTGAGAACGCGCCAGCAACGCCAAACAGCAACCCCGAAAGCTTTCGGGGCGATCGTCCCCCTGCTTCCAACATCCATCGACCAATCAGAGCGATCGCACCAGATCGACGCAAGCCGCCAGAGACAATATAAATGCCCGCCAGCGTGATGGTGGCCGAGGCGGAGAATCCTGCCAACGCTTGCTCCGACGTCAGGATGCCGCCAAGATAGAGCGCGGCCACGGTGCCCAAGGCCACCCAATCCATGGGAAATCGTCCACTCGCGATCAAACCGACACTGATGGCCAGAGCAATGGCCGTGAAAATCGCTTGCCAGGTCATGTTGACCACCTCATGCAAAGCCCAACTTTCGGGCTTTCAAACTTACCCAACGATCATGGCCCAAAATCAAATGGTCCAACACCTCGATATTCAGTAGTTTTCCGGCTTCCACAATCCGTCGCGTTAGAATGACATCGTCGGGTGAGGGCGTCGGATCCCCGCTGGGATGATTGTGGGCTACGATGATGGCTGCGGCATTACGACGTATCGCCTCTTTGAAGATCTCACCAACGCGAATCGATGTTGTATTCAACGTACCTTTATAGATGGTGGGCGTCGCGATTACCTGATTTCGAGTATTGACCAGCACAACTTTGACGTGTTCCTGATCGGCGTAGGCCAGCTCCGCGAGGAGCAACCGTGCCACGGTTTCAGGGGAATCGACCCTCGGACGCGCTTCGGGCGACGCCCGCATCACCCGACGTCCGAGTTCAATTGCCGCCATAATCTGCGCTGCTTTGGCTGCCCCGACGCCATGGTGGCTTTGCAAATCCAAAAAACTGGCCTGCGCCAACGCCCCCAACGAACGGTAATGGCGGATCAAATGCGTTGCCATATCCAGGACATTGATGCCCTGTGCGCCGCTACGCAAGATGATGGCGATGAGCTCTGCGTCGCTTAATGCCTGTGGCCCCAATCTGGCCAATCGTTCCCGTGGCCGCGTGCCTGCAGGAAGATCATGAATGGTGTAATGAATCCGAATTTCTTCCCTGGACGTGGTGGTCATTGCTCGGTTTTTCCGAAGGATTTGCTCCCAACCTTCGTTGTTAGAAGCCCAAATTTCGGGACTATTTCAAACTTCATGCTGAATGAAGCCATTCAGAAAGACATCACGACGATTTTTGTTTTTCAGCCAATAACATCCGCAGCTCGCGTCGTCGCTCTGCAGAGTCATGCAATCGCCGTAAGGAAGCTTCAAGCTCCTCACTGGTTAACTCGCTTTCATTAGGCGAAACCCCTTCTATCTCCTCCGCAGCTTCTTGCAACCGCCCTTCCAAAATGTCTCGATAGGTCACACGCGCCCAGCTAACGACATCTACCCAACCAGCAGCCAAAGCTTCGTCATCTTCTAACAACGATACGGGCATTTCCAGGATCATGGTGACTGCGTCATCCGCAAAATCAAAGGCGTGTTTGATGGGGGGATTTTCAACATCCGCTGAACGCTGCCGGGGAGGCTCCTCCATCGCCTCCTCCTGAGCCGGGGGCTCCAAGACCGGCTCAATTGTGATCTGCTTCTGGTGTTTCAATGCCAAACGAATGGCGGCATACACAACGCCAAAGAGCACAACCAAACCAATGAT
This sequence comes from Anaerolineae bacterium, assembly GCA_015485435.1. Lineage (GTDB taxonomy): Bacteria > Chloroflexota > Anaerolineae > J102 > J102 > M2005. The sequence goes on from WFTO01000400.1 coordinate 43,269, forward strand.
GACAGACAAAAGCGCCAAGAATAATTCTGTGGAGGACATAGTTCTCTCTCCGATGTGGCTTACGCCAAGTAAGAAGACGGGTTGATGAAACAATCGATCTGCTATGCGCCGGGTTGAAAAGTCAATTGTCTTGATGACGCCAGGACGATAGATAGAGGTGCGTTGAAGAAGCGTCCATCGTCGGCTATCCGTCATGTTTTGATGAGGAACGATACCATCGCACGCAACCTAGACCTGAGTAAGTGCATTATAGCGCAATCTTGTGATTTCAGGAAAGAGTGTTGTTTATGGCAATTTATGATGAAAATCTAATGCTTTTTGACTATACTGAAAAACAAAAAGTATCACCTTCCAGCTCTCTGATGGATGATTGTTGCTTGGCTTAGGTAACAATTGCCATTCTCTATTCAGTCTTGGCTTCCAGTCCATGGAGGTGACATGTTCAACAAGATTCTGTGCGCTATCGATGGCGCTGCCATTACAGAACGCATCCTGCTTTATGCCATGCATTTTGGGAAAAAGGAAGGCGCCATTGTTCATATCGTTCATGCTTACCAACTTCCTGACTATTACGTGGCACAAGATGGTTTCGAGGAGTTGGCAAATGCTTATCGAGCCGTTGCCAAAGGCGTGATCGATGACGCCAAAGAGTTTTTGGAGGAGGTGGGTCTCCAGGTTACAGGCGAGGCTATTGAAGGCCCTCCTGCCCAGGTGGTTTTGGAAGAAGCCGATCGGATCGGCGCTGATTTGATCCTGGTCGGGCATCGAAACCCCAAAGATGTGACAGAAATGCTGTTAGGCAGTGTCAGCCAGCAGATCCTGAATCAATCTCGCATTCCAGTTTTGGTCATCCCGTAAACTAAATTGACGCAGATAGAAAGTATGAAGCCTGGTTTGCAGGTGTCAAGTCGCAGGTGGCAGGTCAACGAATGTAAGCCTCTACCTGCTTCCTACTACTTGCTACTTGCTCTCTACTCGCTGCTCCCTGCTGCCAATTTTCATCGGTATCGATCGGCGGGTGTCCGCCCACCATGTCGTCCGTACTCAATTTGAACCAATAAAATCTGAACTTTTGTGAACCGAGACCCCCTCGGTCATTGACTTCATGCTGGACAAGGAGGTCATCATGTCCTGGTTTAATCCTTATCATGTGCCATCGGCATCGTTGCAAAGTGTACGACGCGCGGCCGTTGCTGGCGCATTTTATCCTGCACAGCCAGCGCGTCTCCAGGCCATGATAACCCAATTTCTTGAAAATGCGACTTTGCCCCGCCTGCGCGGGCGGGTGCGCGCGGTTATCGCCCCGCACGCCGGATACATCTATTCAGGTTCCATTGCGGGATATAGTTTTCGGGCGCTGGCGCCATTGCCCCAGGATGCCACGGTCTTTCTCATGGGACCAGCACACTATGTGCCGGTTTCTGAAGTGTCCCTTGGTTATTTCCGCAGCATGGAGACGCCGTTAGGCTTGGTGCAAGTCAACGAAGCCATGGTTCAACAATTGGCGGAAGAGAGCCCCTGCCTCACCATTCAAAATGACGCCCATATTCCTGAACATAGCCTGGAGGTGGAACTGCCTTTTCTGCAGATGATTGCCTCCGATCGTTTTCAAGTCGTCCCCATGTTGTTCGGTCGTCCCAACGCTGAATGTGTTGCTGAGTCCATCATTCCCAAAATCATCAACGATCCTAAAGCGCAGATCGTCGTCAGTTCGGATCTCAGCCATTATCATCCCTATGCAACAGCTCGCCGCCTGGACATGGCTTTCATTGACGCCGTGCTTCAAGGGGATGTGGCAGCTGTGGCCCGAGGAGAGGCGTGTGGTCGACTTCCCATCCTTACGCTGATGTACATCGCAGACGCTTTGGGTTGGTCCCCCCATCTGCTTGATTATCGGAATTCTGGCGATACAGCGGGCGACAAGCGGCAGGTGGTAGGATATACAGCCATTGCTTATACGGAGGAGTAAGCCATGAAAAGCGTGCAAACACAACCTCTTCCCTACGACCTGACCCAGGCCGATATCAAGCAATTGTTCGACATCGCACGCACTGCTTTGCAAAAAACCACACTCGAAGGCAACCATCAATGGCTTCCTGATCTTGAACAATTTCCAGAGCAACTACGACAACCTGCAGCCACCTTTGTTACTCTCCACACCGATGGCCAACTGCATGGTTGCATTGGCTCAGTGACGCCGCGTCTGCCCCTGGCCTGGGATGTCGCGAAAAACGCCATTGCAGCCGCTCGCCATGATCCGCGCTTCCCTCCCCTCCGGCCAGAGGAGCTCGACCGCACCGAAGTGGAAATTTCCATTCTTACCCCATTGCAAGAAGTTCCTTACACGACCCTCGCCGATCTTCTGTCAAAAATCCGTCCCGGAGTGGATGGCGTCATGGTCGAACGGGGGTGGCAACGCGGCCTCCTTTTGCCTCAGGTCTGGGAAGATATTCCTGATCCCAAACGCTTCCTCGAACATGTTGCGCTGAAAGCTGGGGCGGGGCCAGACATTTATTTGGATCCAAGCGCGAAGGTTTATGTGTTTCAGGTGCATAGCTTTACACAACCTGCCCCGTCCAAGCATTGAGCGCTCCCGGGGCCGTTTGGGCGCCAGCTTGTTCGCATGAGGTCAACGCGAATCAGGGCTGAAAGCCAAATAACCCATTGGTGCTCAGTGTCATGTTATTGCATAATCAGAAGCAACCTTTTATCTTTCGTTTTCTTCGGCGACAGGCAGGGTAAAGAAGAACGCAGATCCCTTTCCCAACTCGCTTTCAACCCAGATCTCCCCTCCCATCGCTTGAATAATCGCCTTAACCAGAAATAATCCCAGGCCAGCGCCCTGGGCCCGGCGACGCAAGCTTGAATCTACTCGGTAAAATGGTTCGAAAATATCGTCAAACTCTTCTTCCGGTATCCCTATGCCTGAGTCTCGCACATAAACCAACACACGGCGCCCATCCGCTTTGGCGCCCACCTCGATGTTTCCGCCCTGGGGAGAATATTTCACAGCATTACTGATGAGATTATCAAACACCTGTCGCAGACGACGATCATCCGCCATGACCAGGGGGAGATTATTGGGGATTTGCAAGATGAATTGATGGTGTGGGCTTTGGGCGCTGAATCGTTCCACTGCCTTACGGGCGATCATGGCCAGATCGACCGGCTCTAAACGCAAAGATAATGCGCCCGCCTGGATGCGAGACGCATCCAACAGATTATCGATAAGTTCTGTAAGCCGATCGGCCTCTTCGACAATGATGCGACCGCTTTCCCGCACAAACTGGGGATCGAGCTGGACGTCTTCGCGGGCGAGAGTCCCCGCATATCCTTTAATGATGCTGACAGGCGTTTTGAGTTCATGCGAAATCACAGAAATAAAGGTAGACTTTAACTCCTCGGCTTCACGATAGCGCGTAATGTCTACAAACGTTACAATGACGTTAACCAGATTGCCGTCATTGCCAAACAGCGGCGCGTAGCTAACACCTACCGTCACGCGCTTACGGCCTGGACGAAGAATATCGCCCTCGCCATAGATCACGCGAGTTGTGGGTGGAGGAGGCGCGCCTTGTTGCATACAAAGATGTTCGCCTGTCGTGTTTTCGAGTTTGAGTACTTCGGAGCAATGTTTGCCTCGCACCGCATCTTCTGAAATGCCTAACAATTTCGATAAGGCGCGATTGATGATCTCCACTCGCATGCCAGGATCGAGAATCATGATCCCGTTGGGGTTATTTTCGATAATCGCTTCCACGCGCGCCTTTTCGGTTCGAAGTTGTTCGACCTGTCGGGCATTGCGCACAGCCACCGCAGCCTGATCAGCAAAATCCCGCAACAGCATTCGATCTCCTGGCGTAAAGGCTATGGTTCCTGCCCGAAACAAGAAAATCCCTCCCACCACATCTTCATCTTCCAACACCAGTGGCAGTGCGATCACTTGTTCCAACGACGAACTGACCACGTCATTTACCATATCCAATTGATAACGAAGCTCCTCTTCGCTCCAAAACTCAGCTACTGGTCGCTTCTGCGCCAAATAGGGGGACAGACGCTCAAACACCGCAGTAGGCAATCGGTACCCCGTCGTAATCCGTAATGCGCCCGAACGCGTGGTTAACGCAATATACCCAAAGTCTGCGCGCACCAATTCAGCTGCATAACCGAGAATGGTTCGCAACAGGGTCGACAGATCGGGGCTGGAAGCAAATATCCGGGTGATTTCCAGTAGCGCTTCCAACTGTTGTTGCCGATATTCCGAATAAAGGGATAAGCTCATAACGGGTTGGACCTGTGAGAGGTTGATGATGGCCGAGACGATGATCAATCCTCTTTATTCTATCACGTTGTTCTGGAATTGACGGCCCATTGCCCTGGGGTTACAATGACAGCCTCACCTAACAGCGCTTATCATTGTTTTGCGCTCATCTTTTGATTCTTCGAAGGGTGTATGTTCGCTCATCATTTCCACATCAGATTCTGGGTCCTTGCAGCGCTTGTGTTCTTAATGTGGAGTGCCATGGGCTGTGGTAGTTTTGTGCCACCACCCGAATCCACGCCTACACTCACCACGCCTTCTCCAACGCCCACAATCATCGTTCATCAGACGGCGACGAAAACGCCGCCTCCAGCGGTTCGCGCGCTTTATCTCACCCTTACGCCCACCGCTACAGCGACCATTCCCAAGCCCACCCCAACGCCTACGCCTTATCCCGGACTCGTGCACCTAGGCCAACCAGCACGCGTTCTCGCCCGGACGGGCCTCAACGTCCGCGAATTCCCTTCGCCAAAGGCTACGCGGCTAGGCAACCTGCCTCCAAATGCCGTGGTTGTGGTCACCGACGGCCCCGTTGAAGCAGAGGGTTTTCTATGGTGGCAGATCGACAACCAATATGGGCTGGCTGGTTGGGTTGCGGGCAGCGATGGCGAAGATGTCTGGCTCTCGGGTGAATTGGGCGAAAAGCGTCCTGTGAATCGTCCTGTTCGCTTGGGCGATGTGGTTATGGTGACCACTGCCAACGGTCGCAATCTCAGCATTCGTTACGAACCTGGCATTCATGGGCTGTTGAAACGACGCGTGGTTGCAGGAACTCATTTGCAAGTCATTGATGGTCCCATTCTCTTAGATAACATCCGCTGGTGGAAGGTTCAACGGGCCGACGGCCTGACCGGTTGGGCTGCGGAAGGCGGCAAACGCGAGCGATGGCTCTCCCCTTTGGAATAATAAGCAGCGTACACCATCTTTTTCTAAATGACATCATGGAAGTAATGACATAATGAAGAATAAACAGTCATCAAACGTGCTTATCGTTGGCCTTGTTGGCAGCCTGCGCGAAGAAAGTTACACCCGCATGGCTGTGAACCTGGCGTTAAGTGGCGCGGCGAAAAAGGGCGCCCAAATCAAACTCATTGATTTAAGGGACTTTGATCTGCCCTTTTGCGATGGTTCGGGGAAAGAAGCGGACCGCTATCCTGATGTCCTGCGATTACGCAAAGAGGTTGCCCAGGCCCAGGGCATTATCCTGGGAACGCCAGACTATCACGGTAGTTTCAGCGGCGTACTCAAAAATGCATTGGACCTCATGGGGTTTCAAGAGTTCGCCGGAAAGGTGGTTGGTTTGGTGGGCGTCGCCGGAGGCGCATTGGGGGCCGTCAACGCCCTGAACGATTTACGCAAAGTAGGCCGGTCCCTCCATGCCTGGGTCGTGCCTCATCAGGTGGCGATCCCACAAGCCTGGAAACACTTCCATAGCGACGGCACATTGGATGATCTTGAATACCAGAAACGCTTGCAGGAAGTGGGGGAAGAGGTCGCACGCTTCGCCTACCTGCTTTCGTCCGCTGAAACTCGCAAGTTTCTGGAACTCTGGGAGCAAGCTATGCCCAATCCTGGCGGCGAGGGACGATAATGACATGATTACTCCATCCAACGCGTGGGTGACAGCGGCATGATCTCCCCTCCTCGCGTGGTCGCCATCATCCTGGCCGCGGGTGAAGCCCGCAGGTTTGGCTCCCCCAAACAACGTGTGCTCTGGCGCGGAGAGCCCCTGTTGCGGCATGTCGTTCTTCAGACTCTGGCCGCGCCAGTGCAAGAGATTGTTGTGGTTTTGGGGGCGCATGTCCGCCTTGTCAGCCCCCTCCTTCACGGCCTGCCGGTCACCCTGGCGATCACGCACAAGTGGCCTCAGGGAATGAGCGAAAGCGTCAGGATCGGCCTACGCGCCATTCGAGGCGAAGCAGATGCTGCGCTCTTTTTGCTGGCTGATCAACCGGGCGTCACCGCCTCGTTGATCGAGCGTTTCGTTCACACCTTTGCAACCACCGGCGCCGCCATCGTAGCGCCACGCGCCGGAAAGCGCCGGGGAAATCCCGTGCTTTTCCGCAAAAACCTCTTCTCGGAACTTATGAACGTCCGCGGGGATGAAGGTGGGCGCCGCGTGATCCAACACCATCAGTCGCAGATTCAATGGATCGAAGTGGAGGAACATATCTTCGATGATATCGACAAACCAAACGATTTAATGCCACGCGAGATGTAGCTCGGATTACCTTTTGGTCGCGTCGCACTTACTGTGATAAAATGCACAACAATCTTTATATTTGGCCACCCAGTCCAGTGAATGCACCCTTCGTAAGACAAGGCTGATACCCCTGTCAGGAGAAACACGTCTTGAGGTTTCGCTTCAAGGACGTCCTGACATTCGACAATGACCTGTCGGTATCACATTTGTCAATTCGGATGATCGTGCATGCTTGTTTTTTATCGGAGCATTAATACATGGTCATTGATTATTTGCCTATCCTCATCCTGATCGTGGTCGCCTTTTTATTCGCGGCCTTTATTCTCGTTCTGACCTGGGTGCTTGGCCCCAAGCGCCCCAACCGGGCCAAGAATGAGCCCATCGAATCGGGCATGATCCCGTTCACCAGCCCTCGGCAGCGGTTTTCGGTGCAGTATTATATGGTGGCAATGATGTTCATTCTTTTCGATGTGGAGGTCATTTTCCTTTATCCGTGGGCGGTGAAGATGGGGCAGCTAAAATGGTTTGGATTGGCTGAAATGGCCGTTTTTTTGCTGATTTTGCTGGTTGGCTTTTTCTTTGTTTGGAAGAAGGGAGCGTTCGAATGGGATTAACTCGACCGGGCGTTGTCGCTTCAGTTGAAGATTTCGGCGTTATAGCTGAGATCCTGTTTCTCGCGTCTCTCAATACTTCCGCAGTTTGTTTATTCCATGCTGCACAGGCAGCTGCTTTGTATATCCCTACCGGAGATACCGCCTTATGGGCTTAGAAACCCGATTGCCTGAAACAGGCGTGATTACAACATCCCTGGAATCTGTCGTTAACTGGAGCCGAAAAAATTCGGTCTGGCCGCTTTTGTTCGGTCTGGCCTGTTGCGCCATTGAAATGATAACGACCGGCACCTCTCGTCACGATATTGCCCGCTTTGGCAGCGAGCTCTTCCGAGCATCACCCCGCCAAGCCGACTTGATGATTGTGGCGGGGCGCGTCAGCAATAAGATGGCGCCGGTTATCAAACGTCTGTATGACGAAATGGCTGAGCCCAAATGGGTCATTGCCATGGGCATTTGTGCCACAGCTGGCGGCCCATTCAACAACTACGCCATCGTCCAGGGCGTTGACAAAATCATCCCGGTGGACGTCTACGTTCCCGGATGTCCTCCTCGCCCCGAAGCCCTGCTGTATGCTCTAACCATGCTGCAAAAGAAGATCGAGCATGAGCATCTGCGAGATCACAACGCCCCGAAAGCGACGGAAACGGGCATTCTGCTGCCCAACACATCCACTGACCTGCCACCACTTCCCGGAGCATAAGCTTCGCCCTCGGTCATCGGATACGCGCCGATGGCCTCCGCCCAAAAAACGTCTGCTTGTTTGATCGATATCATGACAGATCCTATCCATGCCCTTCGTCAACACCTTCCCGACGCAGTGCTAGAAACCGGCGACGCCTCAGGCGTGCCCTCCATCACCGTTAAATCTGAGCACTTGCTGGAAGTCGGTCGATTTATGCGCGACCATCTGGCGTTTGATCTGCTCAGCAACCTCACCGTGGTGGATCGCCTGAAGTTGCCCGACTTCAATCCCGAATCCGAAGCGCGTTTCGTTGGCGTGTATCATCTGCGCTCGGTAGCACGGAATGGCGAACTGTTGCAAATCAAAACCCCCTTGTCCGGAGGAGACACGCCTGTCGCCCCCAGCGTGACCAGTATTTGGCCCACTGCCAACTGGCACGAGAGAGAAGCTTTCGACCTGTTTGGCGTTCGTTACGAAGGCCACCCCGATCTACGACGCATCCTGCTTCCCGACGACTGGCCCGGACACCCCCTACGTAAGGAACTGCCTTTGGGGGGCGAACG
>WFTO01000401.1 GCA_015485435.1 Anaerolineae bacterium
CATTCAACAAAAGGGGAAACGCCGAATGGAATTCGGGTCTGGGGGCGATTCCGCCGCTCGTCCCCCTCCGGGGACGTCGAAACTGTCGGCGCAGGCCGACAGGCGGCCACAGGCCCATAGCCCTGATTTCAATCGGCGGGCCAACGGAAATCGTGAATTACTGAATTTCTGAACACTTCTACTTCCTCAATCGCTCCAACACAGGCAGGTCCTCCTCGTCGTGCAGGCTGCGGCGCAGTTCCATGATCTGGTCGCGCAGGACCGCAGCTTGCTCGAATTCGAGCTGCTGCGCGGCCTCGTGCATCTGCTTCTCCAGCTCAGCGATGAGGCGCAACCGTTCGGGTCTGGGAAGAGCGGTCAGCGTGGGAATGAGTTCGCCCTCTTCTCCGATTTGATAGGTGGGGCCAGGCTCAGCCAGGGCGGATGCAGCGCGCTCAGCGATCACCCGTTGGGTTAGATCGCGCACCGCTTTAATGATAGAACGGGGCTCAATGCCGTGGGCCTGGTTGTAGGCCTCCTGGATGCGACGGCGCCGATTGGTCTCATCGATGGCGCGCCGCATGGAATCGGTCACCACATCGGCGTACATGATGACAGCACCCTCCACGTGACGAGCTGCGCGACCAATGGTCTGAATCAATGCCGTCTCAGACCTGAGAAAACCCTCTTTGTCCGCGTCCAGGATCGCAACAAGACTCACCTCTGGAAGGTCCAGGCCCTCTCGCAAGAGGTTGATGCCCACAATGACATCATACACGCCCAGCCGCAGGTCGCGCAAGATCTCAACCCGCTCGATGGTGTGCACCTCAGAATGGAGATAATGGACCTTGAAGTTTAGCTCGGCCAGGTAGTCGGCCAGGTCCTCGGCCATACGCTTGGTCAGGGTAGTGACCAGCACCCGCTGACCCTTCTGCACCCGAGCATTGATCTCTTTAACGAGATCGTCCACCTGGCCCTGAGTGGGACGTACTTCTACCACCGGGTCCAGCAGACCGGTTGGACGAATTATCTGCTCGACGATTTGTTGCGACACTTCTCGTTCATAGGGGCCGGGCGTCGCAGACACATAGACCACCTGGTGAATAAGCTCCTCGAACTCATCAAAGCGCAGAGGACGATTGTCTAACGCGGAGGGCAAACGAAAGCCGTGATCCACCAGGGTCTGCTTGCGAGAGAGATCGCCACGATACATGCCTCGGATCTGAGGCACGGTCATGTGGCTCTCATCAATAAACATGAGATAATCGTCAGGAAAATAATCCAACAACGTCCATGGGCGGGAGCCGGGCGGACGACGGGACAGGGGGCGGGAATAGTTTTCCACACCCGAGCAGTACCCCATCTCCCGCAACATCTCCAAATCATAATTCACCCGCTGTTGGATGCGCTGAGCTTCGAGCAGCTTGCCTCGCTCCTCAAACCATTTCACCCGTTCCGCCAACTCTTGTTCGATATCGGCAATGGCTTCATTGAGCTTGTCTTGCGGGGTAATAAAATGCTTGGCGGGATAGATTTCCAATTCTTCCAGTGGGCGCAGGACCTCGCCCGTCAGCGGATCCACTTCGGTCATGCGCTCGACCTCATCCCCCCAGAATTCGATGCGGTACGCAGTTGTGCCATACGCGGGCATGATCTCCAGCGTATCGCCGCGCACGCGAAACGCGCCGGGTTGAAGATGGACATCATTCCGCGTGTAATGGATGTCGACCAGATGGCGCAACAACACATTGCGGCGCTTGATCTGCCCTACCTCCAAACGAATCATCACCTTGCCATATTCTTCAGGATTCCCCAGGCCATAAATGGCGGAAACCGAAGCCACGATGATGACATCCCGACGACTTAGAAGGGCTGTCGTGGCAGCTAGACGCAGCCGATCGATCTCATCATTGATTTGGGCATCTTTTTCGATATAGGTGTCTGTGCGGGGCAAATAGGCTTCGGGCTGATAATAATCATAATAGCTCACGAAATATTCCACTGCATTTCCGGGAAAAAATTCGCGGAACTCTGAATAAAGCTGGGCGGCAAGCGTTTTATTGTGGGCAAGCACCAACGTTGGCCGCTGAACCGCCTCAATAACTTTGCCCATGACAAACGTCTTCCCCGTCCCGGTGGCCCCCAAGAGGGTTTGATGCTTGAAACCGGCGCGCAGGCCCTCCACCAACTTTTCAATGGCATCAGGCTGATCGCCAGTGGGCTGAAAATCGGCAACGAGTTTGAAGTCAGGCATAAGATCACACAAGAATATAAAAAAGATAGCGTGAATTCTGAAAACGCAGGGCCTCCCAGGCCTTTACGCCAATGGCAAAAGGGCGAACTGACCACCTGGCATGAAAGCAATCAGTTTACTCAATGGAAGCAAGCTTGCAAGAATATGGACCCAGCATAAACAGAACATCAGTTCCCAAACATTATAGCCCATTTTGTTGCATTTGTCTACCAACCGTCAAAACGGGACAGGGTGCGTTCCCAAATTAGGGCGGAATTCAATTCCCATTGTTTTTCATTGGATGCGCCAAGCCACCCTCACCCGGAAGTAAACCTCCTCTGGCTAAGCCCTGCGGGCCTTTTGCGCCCTGAAAGGGGTTCGCACCGGTTGCCTGATGGTTCCCAGCCTCAGACGGAGCACAAACATAACCAGCGATAAGTCAGCATCTACCATCAATCTCCCTGAACGCCACCTTCTCACCATCCATTCGCGTAACAACAACCGGAGCTTGAGAGGCCAAATTCTCTTGCAAAGGGCAATTTCCACCTTTGTTGTCATCATGTGTACAATGGAACCATGCCAACGTTGCGCGCCATCCACCGATGGTTGCCGCCCCATTCCTGCCAAACCGATCTTTCTCTCACACCCACTGCAAGAAAACATCTTATGTCAAAACATCAACGATTTCCCCACTTCTTGCTTGTGTCATTGCTCATCTTGACCGTGGCGCTGACAGCGTGTGTGCCTTCGTCGCCTGAAGTCTCACCCACCGCCGTTCCCACAGAAGCTCCTTCGAGCAAGGCGAGTCCTACCCCAGCGCCAACGACACCGCCACCGACGTCGGAACCTGTGGCCGCCAGCCCTCTGCCGGATCACCTGCTCATCAGTGAAGTGCTCGGCGGCAAAAAGGGAAACAACAACTATGAGTTCATCGAACTCTATAACCCCACGTCGGGGCCCCTCGATCTGCAGGGATTTTCCCTCTGGTATCGCTTGGGTGAAAAACAGGATCCTGTACGCATCGCCCGATGGACAACCAGCGTCTTGGTGCCCGCGCATGGACATTTTCTTTTGGTGCGGGAGGGTCAAGACATGGGCATCGAGCCCGACGCCACCTTCGATCAGGCCATCAATCTGAGCAAGGGCGGGCTGGAGTTGCGCAACTCCGCCGGAGATCGCGTGGATGCTCTGGGATGGGGGGCCAAGGCCCCACCCTCATTTACCGAGGGCGATCCTGCTCCCTCCCTGGTCAACGGTCAATCGCTAGAGCGCCTGCCCGGAGGCAAAGATGGCAACGGCCAGGATACGGATGAGAATGCGGCCGACTTCCAGCTGAAAGAAACGCCCGATCCTCAAAATACCGCCAGCGATCCGACGCCCACCATCGCCAAACGATTAATCATCACCGCGGAAGCCCCAGAAAGCGCCGAACCAGGCAGCGATTTCGTATACATCTTCACCATCACCAATCAGACCGGTCAAGCCCTTCATGATCTCGAGGCCAAGCTACAGTTGCCCAAGCCTTTAAAGATCGGCGACTTGCCCGAAGGCGTTACAGCGACTGATCAAGGACTGTTGTGGCGAATCAATGCACTGGATGACAAGGCCTCGGTCAGTGTCAAAATTCCCGTCAGCGCGCCTTGGACCTATTTCGACGCCCGACTGCAGAGTTATCAGGTCAAAGCGTCGGACTGGCCGGACGCGGCTGCGGGCCCAACCGTAACCACCCGGATTGAGGGGGGCGTCATTCCCATCGCTACCGCGCGCACCTTGCAAGGAGCACAGCTCACCATTGAAGGCGTCGCTACCATGTACACTGGCGGTTATTACGCCGGTGGTGGCAATGTGAAGTTTTACATGGAAGATGACACAGCCGGAATCCAGGTGCAGGTATTCGGTGGACAAGGTGTTGTCAGCGTTCACATTGGGGACAAGGTTCGCGTGAAAGGTACCATCGGCGCCTATCGCGGCGCCACCCAGATCGTTCCCGACGTCGTCCCCGATGATATCCAGATTTTACAAAAAGCGGATCCCGAACATCTGCCCCAGCCCCAGACCATATCCATTGCCGATGCACTCAAAGATGATGCCCTTCTTGGACGATTGGTTCAGGTCGAAGGCGCGGTCACCCGAAATGAAGAGTTCACCTACAGCTACGGGATCGATCTAGCCGACAATGAAGGCAACATCCTGACGCTTTATGTCGACAAGGGAACCCACATCAACCCTGAAACCATCGAAAAGGGACAGCTTTACCGGGCCTCCGGCATCTTAGAAATCCGGGATGGCAAGGTGCAGCTCTATCCGCGCGTCCAATCGGACCTGGTGGAGGTCTTCCCGCCGATTTTGCGGGTCACAGCGGACGCCCCCCTCTCGGTTCAGCCGGGCCAACCCATCACCTATACAGGCAGCATCTTCAACCATACGCCCGATCCAATGACCCAAGTCGTTGTGACCGCCAAAATCCCCGCGGGCGCTAAGGTGCTCAAGGTCTCTGAAGGTGGAGAGGTTCAAAAGAAGCAAATCACCTGGCAGCTGCAGGAATTGCCCCCCGATGGCGGCAGAGCCGATGTCTGGTTCATTATCGCCGCGCCAACATCGGGAGCCGAATCCATCGAATTCGCTGGTTTCAGCGCCACCTCCGATCAATGGACAGAGCCCGCCACCAGTCCGGCGTTGATCACATTCCTGAGCGATACGGTGCCCATCTGGGCCATCCAGGGGCCTGGGGATCGATCGCCCTATGTCATGAAATGGGTGGAAGTGGAAGGCGTTGTCACCGGAGCCTTCCCCGATTTGCCCGGCTTCTTCATCCAGGATGTGCAGCCAGACCAGGACCCGAACACGTCGGAGGGCATTTTCGTCAACACCATCCGCCTGGACGATTTCCCCCCGGTTGCCGCGGGTGACCTCGTTCGCATTTGGGCCCAGGTGCGTGAAACCTCACAACAAACGCAATTGATGGTAGAGGCTGCGGAAGACATCCAGGTGATCGAAGAGGATGCACCCTTGCCCGATCCCATTCCGTTGGACCCTCCAACCGCCAAGTCAGATGCCAACCGCTACTACGAACAGATGGAAGGCATGTTGGTGGCTGTGGACGAGCCCGCAGTCGCGGTCGCACCCACGTCAAAATATGGCGAATATGTCCTCGTTTTAGCCAAGCACAACGTTGACAGATTGTGGCGATGGCAACATGAAGCCAATGGCATCGCCATCATGGTAGACGATGGCTCCTCGGTGCGGCATGATGACCGCAGCACTCTGGACTATGTCGTTTACACCGGCGATCGCGTCACCGATGTGGTGGGTCCATTGGCCTTCACATATGACAACTACAAAATCGAGCCCATTCACCCACCTCAAGTAGACCCCATTGCCCACACCCTGCCCGAACTGCCTCCGCTCAAACCAGGTCAATTCGCCATCATGACCTGGAATGCCGAAAACGTCTTCGACGCCAAACCGCCTAATCCCAGCAGTCCACCCCTGCCCTCCCCATCGGAATACCGGCTGGCCCTGGCCAAAATGGCTGACACCATTCGACGGGCGGGGTATCCCACCATTGTAGGTTTGCAGGAGATCGAAAATATTGAGGTGCTGAAGGATCTCGCTCAGCAAGACGCCATTTTGGAGCAGGCGTATCAGCCTGTTCTCATCGAAGGGTTCGATAGCCGAGGCATTGATGTGGGCTATTTGATCCGAGGCGATGCAGAGATTCTGGACGTTCAGCAATACAATGCGCCCGAAGGACTCACCAGCCGTCCGCCATTGCTGGTCAAAGTCAACATCGATGTGGATGGTGAGAAACAAGTGGTTTATGTGATCAACAACCACTTCACCTCCATGTCCGCAGGGGTGGAGATCACAGAACCCAGACGCACTGCCCAGGCCGAATGGAATGTCCACATCCTCAAGGACATTATCCTTGCCCAAGACCCCGAAGCCAGGGTTGCCATTATCGGCGACTTGAATTCCTTCTTCGACGCCTGGCCTATTCAGGTCTTGCGTGATGCTGGATTAGATCACGTCCTGGATGATATTCGCCCTGACCAACGTTATAACTACATCTACCAGGGCGAAAGTCAGGTACTTGACCACATCCTCATCACCCGCAATCTCTTCCAACAGTTGCGGGCGACCCACATTTTGCATGTGAATGCAGACTTCCCGCCCCCCAAACCTGATGATCCCTCGGCCGAACGCAAATCCGACCACGATCCCATCATCGCCATTTTCGAATAAGCATCCAGAAGAGCCGCCCCTGGAGGTCTCATCTCCCCCCTTCGGGGCGGCTCTCTGCGAGGACCATCCATTGGATTCCCTGGCAGCACAATCATGAGCCAGACCTTTAGTACGCATGACCTCCGATCGACGTTCTGAACTCAGCCAATATAGTCCCCTGGCCCGCCAACAGGCCACAATCCTGGTGGCTGGCTTTGCGGCCATCATCCTCATCGGAACAATCTTGCTGCGGTTGCCCATCGCCGGCGCACATCGCACACTCACCTGGAGTGAGGCCTTTTTCGTCAGCACCAGCGCCACCACAGTCACAGGCCTGGTTGTGATCACGCCGGCGGTGGACCTTTCTCTGTTCGGTCAGATTGTGGTCCTGGCACTGATGGAGATCGGAGGAGCGGGGTTTATTGCTTTTTCGGTGATTTTATTTGTATTAATCGGGCGACAGGTCACGTTTGCTGGCCGTCAGATCCTGCGCAACACCCTGGGCATCTTCGAAACATTCCGAATCATTCCCTTTACATTGACGGTTATGGGCTTCAGCATTGGGGTGCAACTCATCGGTGCCTTGGCCTTATGGCTACGATGGCGCTCAACCATGGGAGACCTCGAGGCATTTTACCGGGCGCTATTCCACTCGGTCAGCGCGTTTTGCAACGCTGGGTTTGATCTTTTCTCAGGCACAGGCCAAAACCTCTTCGGCTATGACGCCGATCCTTACACGCTCACTGTGATGATGGTTTTGATCGTGATTGGCGGCCTTGGCATCCTCGTGGGCGTGGACCTCCTCACCTACTACTGGGACCGACGTCTGACGCTGCATACCAAACTTACCCTTTTGTTTACTGGCATCCTCTATCTCTTCGGCATGGTTGTGGTGCTGATGGACCCGGTCTTTGAGGGCACGACATTTGTCGAAATGGGATGGAATGAACGCTTTTGGAAAGCGCTTTTTTCTGTTATCTCCGCCCGCACGGCCGGCCTCACCATCATCCCCCTTCATGAATTGGGGGAAGCCAGTGTGCTAACCATCCTCGTCTCTATGTTCATTGGCGGCGCGCCCGCCTCGATGGCAGGCGGGGTGACCCTAAGCACTGTAGCTGTACTTTCGGTGACCGTCTATTCCACCGTCCGCGGAGACCCCCACGCCGTGGCCTTTGGACGCACCCTCCCCCTGGAAACCATTGCCAAAGCCATCGCCATCATGATGATCTCTATATTGTTGGTGATCCTCGTTTCCCTGTTCATGCTGGCGAATTCCGAGGGCTCCTTCCTGGACGTCATCTTTGAAGTCGTCAGCGCCTTTTCGAACACAGGCTATTCATTGGGATTAACCAGCAAGTTAAGTGAATTCGGACGTCTGCTCATTGCGTTCACCATGTTTTGGG
>WFTO01000402.1 GCA_015485435.1 Anaerolineae bacterium
GTGGAGATTAAACGTATCGATCCCCCTGCGGATGTCACTGAGGCCATGCATCGACAAATGAAGGCGGAACGAGAAAAACGAGCGAACATTTTAGAGGCGGAAGGTTTTCGTCAAGCCAAGATTTTGGAGGCCGAGGGATTACGCCAATCGAAAATTTTGGAGGCCGAAGGTGAGGCGGAAGCCGTCCGTCGCATTGCCGACGCGCAGCGCTATAAATTAGAGATCGAAGCCCAGGGTCAGGCAGTTGCGGTTCAGCGCGTGTTCGACGCCATCAAAGCCGCCAAACCGGACGACAAGCTGATCGCACTTCAGTATCTGGAAGCGTTAAAAGTGGTGGCAAATGGCCAAGCGACAAAACTATATCTGCCCTATGAAGCTTCGGGCATTTTGGGCGCATTAGGGGGTATTGGCGAGCTATTCCAGGATAAAACATCAGACGACAATGCGTAACCGTCACTGAATGCATAGGGTGGCTGCCGATCTGTGGCGACTTTGCTTCTTTACGCCTAGAGGCTCCAATTCACCTCGCCCTACGAAATTGGGAGCCACCCTTCCTAAATGGTCTGTATTTGTCGTTGAGATGTCAGGTTAGAGAAGAGAATGTAGGCTACGATAGGATCAAGAGTGGTGGTTTGTACACAAGTATAGCCTCGCCAATCAATTACTTTCGTTGAGAGACAACAGCGATGAATTCGCTTATTCAACATATTCGCACATTAATCGGACACCGCGTCCAAATTTCTTCATCTCCGCCTATGCCTGAAACTCAGCTGGCTTTACTCGATGACTACTGTCGGCAAATGGAGGATTATCTGGATGTGGTGTCAGATATCACGGAAACGTTGGCGGTTGGTGTGAAACAATTACGCCGCAAGCAACGTCATTTTGAAACATTGGTCCATGAGGCCAACGTCAATATCGAGACGTTTTCTCATGAAGGGCAAGATAAGCTTGCCAAAGCAGCAGCCGAACGAAAACTCGTTCTATCTCAAGCCGTCAAAACGTGTCAACAAGAAGCAGATCACCAAAATGCCCGCCTACTTGAGTTCATGGATGCCAAATTACAATTAGAAGCTCGTTTGATCGAGATCAATCGAGAGAGAGCGTTATTAGAAGCTCAATTGGATCAAGACATATCGTTGCAACCGATGTAAAGCCCTCACCCACATAGCCTATGGGAGCGCCTCGGCTTCTTATTCATAAAAATGATCTGCCAAGAGGAATATTGCTTGCGCCAATCGCTGCAAGCGGTATTCCTCTTTGGATAGCCTGGCAGCTATCTGCAGTCTTGACATATGATGACGCCTATATCACCCTTACATACGCTAAAAACATCGCTCAAGGGAAGGGCTTTGTTTATAATGGTGGGACACCCTATTTAGGCACAACCACCCCGCTGTTGGCCTTGTTGCTAGGCGGACTTGAATCCATCTTTCCCGGAATAGGTGTGGATACCTGGGCGCTTTGGGTAGGGACCGCCTCTTGGATCGGTGCAATTTGGATCGCGTTTGCACTGGGCAAACAGATTAGCGGTTCCATAGGAAGCATTTTCGCCGCGATCACCATGGCTACGCTGCCAACGTTTCCCCATGTGCTGCGGGCCGAATTCCCGTTGCTCATCTTCTTCTCTTTAGCAGGACTCCTGCTGACGATTCATCAACGTTACTGGCTCGCCGGCGCGCTATTCGGCCTCGCCTATCTCACCCGAGGCGATGCTGCGATCTTAGCGGGCGTCACAGGGATCGCCGTGATTTTGGAACGGAAAAAAATACCATGGAGTTTGGGATTTGGGTTTTTGAGTATTCTCATTCCCTGGTCGATATACGCCCAGTTCACTTTCGGCAGCCCCCTGCCCGCAACCCTGGCCGTAAAAAGAGCGCATCGCGCGCTAGGGGCCTGGCCACCTATTGTCGTCGGGTTCTGGCAATGGCTTATTCGCTCTCCTCACACATTACAGACTCGCTTTCTCGCCAGTCTGGCAGGAACGACAATAGGTGTGATGATCTTTTACCGAGAAAGGAATGTCTGGGGAATGGTTCTTGTAGCCTGGGGATTGATCTACGCCATCGTCTATATCATCCTGAATGTCCCATTTTATGGTTGGTATGCGACGACACTCATGGCCGCATTGGCTTTAGGCGCCAGCCTGGGGCTTGCCCGCATCATTGAGGCCAAGGCAAACGCTCTTTCGAAGCCGCGCAAATGGCAAGACCATCTGTCCTGGTCAAAAGCCACCTGGCTTTTGGTTGCTATCCTTTTCATAGCAGGCGCCTGGGCGATGGTCATCAAAACCACACGACTAAAAACTTGGCGCAACCCCAAGATTGAAACGTATCTTGAAGTAGCTGACTGGCTACGTGTTCACACTCAGCCCCAGACAACTATTGGCTTCATAGAGGTGGGAACCATCGCTTTCTTTTCGGAACGACAGATCATCGACTTGCTCGGCCTGGTAACCCCAGGCGTTACCCCCTACCTTGCCGTCCAAGACAATGCAGGACTTTTCAAAGCGCTTCATCCAGAGTATTATATTCGGAATTGTCATTTCGATTCATGGGGAATGAATCGACGAGTCCACGAATCGACTTTTTTCCAGCAATATTACGTCCCCATTGCCTCCTTCAGTCAGCAGGACCTTCCCCCGGTTGTCCTTTATCGCCGATTCGACGTCACACCGGTCGATGCTGACCTTAGCGCCCCCCAAAAGCAACTGTTGGCTGGTTGCATTCCATAAACTGATACTGCGTATCCCATTCTGCTTATGAGAGGACGACAACACATCCAAACGGTTTTTGAACATTTGCGCGCCCACGGACAAGCTGCATTTATGCCTTATATGCCTGTAGGCTATCCGCATCCTGATCTGTCTCCGGCCATCTTCCATGCCCTTGCCGATGCGGGCGCAGATTTAATCGAAGTAGGGGTGCCTTTTTCAGATCCCTTGGCCGATGGTCCAACTATTCAGGCGGCAACGCAACAAGCCTTAGCCCTTGGCGTCACCCCGGCGGACGCCTTCCGCCTGATTCAACAGCTACGACAAGATGGTATGACTATTCCCCTCGTTCTCATGGGATACGTCAATCCTATCTTAGCTTATGGCATGGCCAATTACGTGGCGGATGCCGCCGCTGCAGGCGCTGACGGTTTTATTATTCCCGATCTCCCCCCCGATGAAGCGGAAGAATTTGAAAGTCTTGCCAAAATACACGATCTCGCTGTGATCCATCTGGTTGCGCCTACAAGCACCCCGGAACGATTGGCCCTTGCAGCAAAACACAGCAGTGGCTTCCTTTATCTGGTCAGCGTCACAGGGATTACTGGTGCCCGGAAGCAACTCCCGCCTCACTTAGGGCAATTCATCGCCCGCGTTCGTGCACAGACCGATCTCCCCCTCGCCGTAGGTTTTGGCATAGGAACTCCTGAACAAGCCAAACAGGTGGCACGACTGGCAGACGGCGTTGTCGTCGGCAGCGCATTGGTTCAACGCGCTGGCGCAAGTAATCCTGTGGATGCCGTCAAAGAACTCACAACATCCCTCGCCAAAGCGACCCATACACCCGCATAATCCGCCACAAGCAATACAAAATCCTACGACAACCGACCATTCAACGAGACAGAAAGTCCTGCTCAGAGCACCCCCACAATCATGACGGAAAAGAAACTACTGATTGCCACCAAAAACAGGGGAAAAGCGCGAGAATATCGCGAGCTTCTCAGTTCTTTGCCGTTCAAAGTGCTTTCTCTTGCCGAGCTTGGTATCAACGACGACGTGGAAGAAACGGGCAGCACCTTTTCAGAAAATGCCCTTCTCAAGGCGCAGACCTATGCCCAATTATCTGGCTTGCTCACCTGGGCCGACGATAGTGGCCTAGTTGTCGATGCGCTACATGGTTGGCCGGGCGTTCATTCCGCCCGGCATGCGGGACCCCATGCGACCGATGCCGACAGAATCGACATATTGTTGCAAAAATTGCGTGGCGTTCCTCCAGAAAACCGCACAGCTGCCTTTTTTTGTGTTGTCGCCATTGCAACACCTGATGGCCGGGCCTGGACGACAGAGGGAACCTGTTCGGGCGTCATTATTGATAAACCCGTGGGGAGCAAAGGATTTGGATATGATCCTGTCTTCTTTGTACCTCCCCTTGGCCAAACCTTTGCCCAGATGACGCCAACTCAGAAAAATGCCATTAGCCATCGCGGCATCGCTGCACGGAAAGCCAAAACGCTATTGGCGCAATTGATCGCAGCAGGAGAACTTTGAGTACTTTCAAAATGATCTTGTTTGGTAAGGGATGATCGGCGACTCAAACAGGACTCGACTCAGATAAAGTCGGTGCTCAAGGGGGGCAAGCTCGATCTGAAAGAGCTTGGGCCATAATTTGCCTGTCACAAATAGTCTTTGCTGCTCAGCATCCCAGGCTATGCCATTTAACACATCAGCCCCAATCCGATCGTCTGGTGACAATAATCCAGTGAGATCAATCCATGCATTGACCCTGCCAGTGGTTGGATCGATCCGGGCAATACGATCGGTCTGCCAGACATTGGCGTAAATTTCTCCATCGATAAATTCTAATTCATTCAGTCGCCAAACAGGACCCTTTTCATCCTTGACTGTGATTTGACGAATGGGTTGCAGAGAAATGGGATCTAAGAAATATAGGGTAGGGGTACCATCGCTCATAATCAGTTCCTTGCCATTATGTGTCAAACCCCAGCCCTCTGTGGAATAATGAAATACATTCAAGAGATCAAACGTGGTGGAATCATAAATAAAGCCTGTATGGGACTGCCAGGTGAGCTGATACAGTCGGCCCTGGAACAACGTTAACCCCTCTCCGAAATAAGTATCCGCCAACGTTCGCATTTGCAGGATGGCGCCAGTTTCAAGCTCAACCCTACGCACCGAAGACCGACCTTGTCGGAGCCCAGTGCTTTCATAAAGCTCACCCCCTGCATACACAAGTCCTTGGGTAAATGCATTGGCGTCGTGGGGATACTCAGCCAAGACGCGATAGCCATAGATTGGCGTTTGGGACGACATAGCCTCGGGTCGCTCCACCATGGCCCGACGCGTTAGACTTGCATCATCCACCAGATCGACAACAGGGATGGCGGTAGTCACATTTGAAAACGCTAGCAAACCAGCCATGAAGATCAAGGCAAAAAAGAATCGTCGCACAATCATAAAACAATTGTAAGCCTTTTTTATAGCGTTAAGCAACCGCGGAGAGTTGACATGGCTGTGATCGATTGATATACTCCCCATCACCCCTGACCGACCGGTCGGTCAGATAATTATGGAACCTGCATCATGAACAGCATAAACGAACACCAACGAAAAAAGATTCTTATCCTGCTTTTCTTTGGCGTGCTGATGGGGGCGCTGGATATCGCCATTGTGGGGCCGGCCCTGCCCGTCATCCAGCACAGCTTTGCCATCGACGACCGCATGATCAGTTGGGTTGTGGCAGCGTATATCCTTTTCAACCTCGTAGGCACCCCTTTGATGGCCAAATTGGCTGATATTTTGGGACATCGAACAATTTACATTGCCGACATTCTCATTTTCGCTATGGGCTCACTCATTGTGGCCATTTCTCCCACGTTTTGGCTTGTGTTGCTCGGCAGAGCGGTTCAAGGATTTGGAGCTAGCGGCATCTTCCCTGTAGCAGCCGCCGTCATCGGGGACACATTCCCACCAAACAAAAGAGGCTCCGCTCTGGGAATGATTGGCGCTGTTTTTGGGATTGCATTTCTGATCGGCCCTGTGCTGGGCGGGATGATCTTGAAATTCTTGAGCTGGCATTGGCTCTTTCTGATTAACTTCCCCATTGCTATTATTATTGTATATTTTGCATTACGTCTGCTTCCTAACGAACGACCGGGCCTCCAGCATCCCTTTGATTTCAAAGGATTATTAATCACCTCAGCGATCCTGGCAGCGTTCACAATAGGCATCAATCAACTCGATCCCCAAAATCTTTCTCCAAACACCGTCATTGTCAGCTTGTTTTCTCCAAAAGTTTGGCCTTTCTTATTCACAGCTATGGTGCTATTGCCGATTTTATGGCTAATAGAAAAACGTGCGGAAGACCCCATTGTTCAAGTGGCATTGTTTCAATCGCGACAAATTAAATTGGTGGCCATCATTGCATTGGGGGCCGGTTTTGGTGAAGCCACATTGGTTTTCGTGCCAGTGTTACTTGTATTGGCCTTTGGCGTCAGTGCACATACAGCCAGTTTTATGTTGTTGCCAGCCGTCATTGCTATGGCCATAGGTTCACCTCTGGCCGGGCAAATGCTCGACAGAAAGGGGTCTCGCTTGGTGATCATCATCGGCTCCGGCCTGCTCGCCATGGGCATGCTGATTATTGGATTAATCCCCCTAACCATAGCAACCTTCTATTTGGCCGCCGTTTTGGTTGGTTTTGGCTTAAGTTCGTTGTTGGGTTCACCCCTGCGATATATTATGCTGAATGAAGCGCCCCATCATTATCGTACAGCCGCACAGGCGCTCATTCGTTTATTTACTGGCACAGGACAGCTCCTGGGCAGCGCTTTCGTCGGCGCCATCGCCGCCTCACTGGGTGGAAGCGTCAAGGGATTTACGTCGGCGTATCTTGCCGTCGGCGGTATCGCCTTATTGGTGACGTTGCTTTCGCTCGGTCTGAAAAGTCAACGCTCTGAACAAGCAACCGTGCAAGTTCACGAAACCTCCGCTTGACAAAAAATACCATCATCCATCCCACACCAACACCAACTACCACAAACAAGGAGATTTTATGGACATTTTGCATACGATTCTCGTCGATTTACACAGCATTAACCGTTGGATTGTGCTTCTCTTTGGTTTGATCACACTCGTTTCTGCAGGCCGAGGCTGGCTCGCAAAACGCGCGTGGCAACAAAGCGATCAACGATACGCAAAACTTTTCATCATCTTTCTGGACATTCAACTGCTGTTAGGACTGCTGCTTTACTTCGTATTCAGCCCGATCACGACAAATGGATTCGAGTATGTATTCGGCAATCCCGCCAGCCGATTCTTTCTTCTTGAACATAGCATCACGATGTTGCTAGCAGTGATCATAGCGCATGTGGGATCAAGCCGAGTGAAAAAAGCTCAATCTGAAGAGAAATTCAAACGAGCGTTTGTTTTTTACGGTCTGTCTCTTCTACTGATTCTCATTTCTATCCCCTGGCCATTCATGCCAGGTTACGGTCGTCCCTGGCTATTTTAACGCGAATTTCCCGGTGCAATGGACGCAATTGGATGATTCCGTGTCAGCGGGCGCCAGCGTCCATTGCATCACCCCCTCCAAAAGTAGCGGCAATTCATTCAGTCTATGATTTCATCGATGACTCGAGAACATATTTTAGAGGAAGCAACGCGTCTTTTCGTTGCAGAGGGGTACGTTGGTCTTTCGATGCGCCGCTTGGCGGAGCAAGTTGGCGTATCGAAGGCCGGGTTGTATTACCACTTTAAAGATAAAGAGAGCTTGTTTCTCGCTATACTCACGAAAAATTTGATGGAAATTGAGCAAATTATCCGTGAGGCGCGCAATAAGCACCGCAGCGTAAGAGAAAGCATCGAGGTCATCTTTCGCGGCATCTTTGCCCAAAGCCCGGAACAACAGGCCATCATCCGTCTTGCCAGCCAGGAGGCCATACATCTTCGTCCTGAGACGCGCCAGGCGTTTCGTCGCCTGTATCACCAGAAATTCACTGCGCAAATCCAATCCATTTTACAGGAAGGCGTCGACCGCGGGGAGCTCAGAGATATGGACACGCGACAGGCAACGTGGATATTGCTGGGGATGATGTACCCGTATTTTTACCCTTCGCACCGTGCAGAGATGGGCGATTCGCAAGCCGCCCTGGAAATGATGCTCACCATTTTCTTTGAGGGCGCGCTGGCGGGAAAAGAAAGGGCCTCGGAAGAGGCTAGCACCTCCGAGGCCCAATCTAACCGCTAACCTAACAACGCTCTTAACCGAGCCTCCGATTCGGCCTGGACTTTCTCATGAATGCTATTTCCGTGACTATCCATGGTCACGACCACGGGGAAATCTTCCACCCGAATGACCCACATTGCTTCAGGCACGCCAAAATCCAATTTGTAAACATCGAGCACCTCTTTCACAGACTGTGCAATCAATGTGGCTGCGCCTCCGATAGCATGGAAGTAGACGGCGGGTTGTTCCATGCAAGCTTTAAGGGTATTTTTCCCCATCCCTCCTTTGCCAATCACCCCTTTCAGATTAAAATGGCGAATCACATCCGCCTCATAAACTTCCTCGCGGATACTGGTGGTGGGACCGGCGGCCACAAATGTCCAGCTGCCATCCTCTCTCTTTTTGACAACCGGCCCGCAATGGTAGATCACGCCGCCATCGAGCAACGCCTTTAATTTGTCATGCAATGCAATATCTTCTGGGTCCGTGGGCTCATGGCGAATAAAGTGTTCGATCATATACTTGTGGGCGGCGTCGCGCCCGGTGACGATGACGCCGTTCAAATAAACCGTGTCACCAACATGTAAAGCACGGATATCTTCATCGGAGATAGGGACGGTCAACTTATGCATAACTCACCTCCGTGACTCTGCCATTTTGCAAGAGAGCAGTTAATTCGGCGCGGCGATTCGCCCAGCACATGTAAGCGACGGTCACAAAATAACAGGCGGGTAAACGGTGAGCGACACCGATCTTGACGCCCAACACCGTCGTCTTACCCCCAAAGCCCATAGGGCCAATACCAAGCTCATTAGCATCTCGATAGATGCGATCTTCCAAAGCGGCGAGTTCAGGAAGGGGATTCACATCGTCAAGTTTGCGCAACAGTTGTTTCTTCGCCACTATGTAACCGGTCCCGCGATCGCCGCCAATGGCCACGCCCAAGACGCCAGGTGCGCATCCTTTCCCCTGTGCTTTCAGCACCGCATCCAACACCGCGCGGCGGACGCCTTCCAGGTCGCGGCCTGCCCCGAGGGCGGCGTCGGGTAACTTGTATTGGACAGACACGTTTTCACTGCCGCCACCTTTTAATTGCAGCGTGATAAAGATGCGATCCTCCTCCCATTCATGAAAATGGATGGTCGGAAAATCCACGCCTAAATTATTGCCGCTATTTTTCCCAGTCAAACTATCGACGGCGTTGGGGCGCAAATAGGCTCTGGCTGTTGCCTGTGCCACGGCTTCCTGAATCTGTTCCTTCAGCATCCGAGTAGAGACGCCAAAAGGATAGTGGACTTCGAAAATCGGGGTGCCTGTATCCTGGCAGATAGGCGTGCTGTTCTCTCGCGCCATCCTCACATTTTTCAAAATCGTCGCGAGCGCCTGCTCCGCAGCAGAACCAGGCTCCTCCTGCGCTCGCCCCTTCTCCAGGGCGACCACCATATCCTCAGGCAATTCGGTCGCCGCTTTACGCACTAATTCCAAAAGCTCGGACGTCAGATCCAACTGAATCGGTTCATTCATGGGAGCCTCCATATGGAAGAGAAAATCATCGACATGCTTGGGCCACGCTGCCCATCTTTCTTTGTTCAACCTTACCATTAAATGGACAAATTGTACGAATTCTCACACCCCGAGAAAGAACGACTGGCATAGGAACACCATGCATTCCGACATGAGTATCTAAAATGATGCAGGTTCTCTATCCTGTAAATTCGATGATGCCCATATTGCCTATTGCCTCCCAATCATTCTTGACAATCTGGCTATGAATTACTATCATCAAATACCGCAGTATAACGAGGAAGAAGTTTCCTGCATTGACAGATTCAAGCCAGTTGTCAAAACATTCCAACCCTCTCACTTGACAACCTCAAACCTTCTTTCATGTTTATTGTATAGAACGCTCTCGACGAGGAGAACGCCATGGCGCAACAATCGACCGCATACGCCCCGAAGGGAAGAATTTCGGGCGCGCGCAAGCGGGCTATTCGGGAGGCTCTGACCGGGTATCTATTCATCACCCCTGCAACCGTTCTTTTAACCGTTTTTGGACTGTTCCCCCTCTTTTATGCATTTTACATCAGTTTACACCGGTGGCGCATTAAAAAAGGTGCGTTTCTGGGGTTAAAGAACTACACCAAAGCCCTGGGCGATCCCATGGATATTCTTTGGTTTGCAGTGGGCGTTGCGCTTCTGGTGATCTCCTGGTATCTTTGGAAGAGCATGACCAAAGAGCAACGGATTTGGGCGATGCTCTTAAAATTCCTTGCGGCGATTTTATTCATTGCCGGCGCATGGGGAGCATTTACTGGACTGGGGAAAATGATCGAAAGTGGGGATCGACAAATGTTCGAATCCTTCATGATTACCATCTTTTACGCCGTAGGAGTCGTACCTGCTCAGCTGGGCGGAGCATTACTTTTGGCGGTCATGCTCTATCAAAACATCAAAGGCAAAGATTGGTTTAGGATGGTCTACTTCATGCCCTATGTGACCATCACCGTGGCTTCTGCGGGTGTTTTCCGTGCCATCTTTTCCCGTCGTCCTGAAGCAATCGCCAATCAGATCATCAGCTTTTTTGGCATACCACCCCAAAAATGGTTGCAAGAACCCCATGGCATTTGGGAACTTTTTCTTGGACATTTTGGCATTCAGGCGGATTTAGGTTTCGTCCTTGCCGGACCGTCGCTGGCGTTAATCTCCATTATGCTCTATAACTTGTGGGTGTTTGTCGGCTACGACACCGTCATCTTCCTGGCAGGTCTCGGCTCCATCCCCTCTGACCTGTATGAAGCAGCAGAGATCGACGGCGCCAACCGCTGGCAGCTCTTCCGACACATTACCCTACCGATGCTCTCTCCCACTATTTACTTCCTGACGGTGATCACTGTGATGGGGGTTTTCAAAGCCATCAACCATGTCCTCGTCATGCGCGAGCCAGCAGCACAAGGTACGGTAGACACAGCCAGCCTCTACATCTTCGATCAATTTTATCTTTCGACCAGATTCGGATATGCTTCAGCCGTCGCCACCATTCTATTCCTGGTGATTTTAACCCTCACATTCATTCAAAATCGCATCGCCCAACGGAGGGTATTTTATGGCTAATTTAACAGCCCCTGTCAAGCCGGCAGAAAGACAACACGTTTCTTTTTGGTATCGATATAAAATTGGCCGTATCTTTCTATACGTAGGACTTATTTTTGGGGCCGTCATTGCACTGACCCCCTTTGTATACATGCTTCTGGGCTCCCTGCTAACCCGTGGTGAAATGCTCAACCGTCGCCTTATTCCCCGAGACCCAATTGCCGGATTACAAAACTATGTCACGGCCTGGAACGAGGCGAATTTTAATGAGTACTTTGTCAACAGCGTACTCATTACATCCATCACAATTGCTGGCATGCTATTTGTTTGCGTCCTGGCGGCATATGCATTCTCACGCATCCATTTCCCCGGTCGCGACATCATCTTTGGCATTTTCTTGGCCACGATGATGATCCCAGAAACAATCTTGTTGATACCCAACTTCTTGATCGTCAACCGCCTTGATAAATTGATGAAGCCTGTTTTACCCTGGCTGAATAACTGGCCCTCCCTGACGATTCCCTTTATGGCGAGCGTTTTCGCCATCTTCTTAATGCGTCAATTCTTTGCCACAATTCCGGATGAATTATGGGACGCAGCCCGGATTGATGGGGCTGGTCACGTACGTTTTTTGATCCAGGTGGTTTTGCCCCTCTCGAAAGCTGTGCTGTTTACGGTGATCATCTTTCAATTCATTGGTTCCTGGAATGCATTGGTTTGGCCCTTGGTGGTTACCAGCAAACCAGACTGGCGCCCCATCGCAGTAGGGTTGTATAGTTTTATTTCGGAAGCAGGACCCGAATTGCAGTTGATGTTGGCCGGAGCTGTCATCACAACAGCGCCCGTCCTGATCCTTTACTTCTTCACTCAAAAACAATTTACGGAAGGCATCGCCACAACTGGACTGAAAGGCTAATCAGCAGCCCAAAGACTCTACCCATTGCCAACGATTCTTTGCTGCATATATAAATTCGTTGCAATCCGCCTATTGGCGTTTGCATATTATATTTACAGCTTGCTTCCAACCATCATTCCGTCTCTCTCAAGGAGGAGAAATTCTCTCATGAACAAACGTATTCTCATCCTGCTTACCCTGTTGCTGGCGGCGGTCTTCGTCCTTTCGGCCTGCTCTCAGCCCACGCCCCAGGTCATTAAGGAGACCGTTGTCGTCGAAAAAGAAGTGACCAAGGTCGTTGAAAAAGAAGTCGAAGTGACCAAGGTCGTCGAGAAGGAAGTCGTTGCCACACCAACCCCCAGCCCGGCGGAAATGGATCCGCTTGCCGATGTGGATCCCAGCGGTCAAACGGTAACCTATTGGTACCAGCATAGCCGCGCCCGGGAAGAAGGGTTGCAGAAGATGATCCAGCGCTTCAATGAGACGAATGAATGGGGCATCACCGTCAATGGCGAGTATCAGGGCCACTACGGCGAAATCTACAAAAAGATGCTTGCCGCCATCGCCTCAGGCGAAGTTCCAAGCCTGGTCGTTGCTTATCAGAACCAGGCGGCTGCCTATCAGCTCTCCGACGCGCTGGTCGACATGAACATCTATGTCAACAGCCCGAAATGGGGCTTCAGCCAGGACGAGCTGAACGATTTCTTCCCTGCCTTCCTGGAATCCGACATCAGCCAGCAATATGGCGGCATGCGTCTGGGCTTCCCGCCGAACCGGTCCATTGAAGTGATGTACTACAACATTGACTGGCTGAAAGAGCTTGGATACGATGCACCACCCCAAACCTGGGAAGAATTCCGCGAGATGGCCTGCGCGGCCACGCAGCAGCCTTTCTCCAAGGGCCCGGCCGACGCCAAACCGCTCGGTTATGAGATTTCCACAGACGCTTCCCGGTTTGCCTCCATGGTCTTCAGCCGCGGCGGCGACCTAATGAACGAAGATCAGAGCGCATTTACCCTGAATACCCCTGAGGCCCGAGATGCTATGAGCTTCATGCAGAAGCTGTATCAGGACGGATGTGCAGACCTGATCGCGGAACGTTATGGCGACCAAAGCGACTTCGGCGTTGGCAAGCTCCTCTTCACCATTGGCTCCTCTTCCGGCCTGCCCTACTACAAATCCGCCGTCAATGATGGCGCCCAGTTCAACTGGTCGGTAGCTGCGCTGCCTCACACCACTCCCGATCCCGTGGTGGACATTTACGGCGCAAGCCTGAGCATCCCCAAGACCACCGAAGAGGAACAACTGGCTGCATGGCTCTTCGTCAAATGGTTCACCGAGCCTGAACAACAGGCAGAATGGGCAAAAATCAGCAACTACTTCCCCGTTCGCAAATCTACTGCTGCCGAGTTGGGCGACTACTTTGCAGAGAACCCCGCTTACGCCACGGCCTTCAGCCTCTTAAAATACGGCAAAGTTGAGCCGCCAGTGGCCGGATATGACGTCGTTCGTAATAAGATCTCCGAAGCTTACAACGCCATCCTTGAAGGCGCGGACGTCGAAGAAACGCTGGCCGCTCTGGAGAAAGAAGCCAACGATATTCTGGCCGAGAACCAGCCGTAGAGCCCCACCCCTTCGTAATTCAAAGCCCCGGGGGAAGACCTCCGGGGCTTTCCGCGTCCACCCTCGCATGTAAAAAGCTCCATACAGGGGCTTAAGACTTAAGTTACATGATTCGAGATTCGCGGCCTCTATAAGAAGCGTATATTCACTTAGCTCGATAC
>WFTO01000403.1 GCA_015485435.1 Anaerolineae bacterium
GCATGAAGGCGAAGACACCCAGAGCATGTCGGATGATATCGTGATGCCGCCAAGAGGCGCTACCTTTTCATTATAGCACATTCATCTGGGAATCCATCCCCGTCAAGCGTTCATTTCTTGGCGAATTATCGAATTTGTGGTTTCATCAGCACCGAAAAAACCATTCACGTAAAAATTTTGTATGTCGCCTGGCAACCAGCGCGCCTGATGAACCACACCTACACATAGGCAAAGGTTTTCTTCTCTGTTTGGATTGCTCACCAAAACATCCAGACGGAAAATTTCAATAAAGGATTTTTTATGGATATTCCTGCCAAACTTACACCTTTTAGTCAGAGCATTCTCTTGCCCGCGCAGGAAAGCTCGCTTCGAAGGCTGGCGCAACAACAGGAGCGCGTTCATGTTTCGCTATCGCCAGCTGAATTCGCACAACCGCAAAAGATCAATACCTTTCTGGCCGAAAGCATCGTGGCGATCTGGGGAGGCTCTCCGCCAGAGATCGGACGATTGTTAGGCATTGATCCGCCCGCTGGGGTCTCAAGGGGAAAAGCCGCTCGTGGCGTCAAGATGACGCAAAAACTATTGCAGGAATTTCCTCGCGTGTATGCGCGATTGCATCGCTGGTCCGAATGGGTTTTTTCCTCAGAATGGAGCCAGGCGCAACTGTTGCAAGTCATGGAAGAGATCGAACCGATGGTCGCGGAAGCGTTGCATTGGGAGCATGCGCTGGCGTTGGCGGCTGTGGGTGCGTTTGATCATCTGGGCGCTTTGTTGGCCAAAAAAGAGAAGGATCCCGCTCGGACGGCGGCATTGCGTTTGGGGCTGGTGACAGGGCTGGAAACGCCCGACAGCCGCTTTGTGCACGCCCTCGCCTCGGGCATGGAAATGCAGCAACTACGCGAACGATTTGGTCACATGCCTTTTGCGCCCGAGGGCGAAATCGCACTGCCGCGAGTAGGAGACGTGGTCGACGCGTTGTTGGAAGCGCCACCGGTTGAGATGTGGAACTGGGATTTGGGACGAGCCCAGAAACGTCAGGCGGAGTCTGAAAAGAGAGCTCTTGCCCAAGCGGGCCTGCTTGGGCGTTCTGGATTGCGCAAGGCCATAGACATGGCGCAACAGACCTTTATTGCCCATGCACAAGCAAGGGATGGCTTAGCTTATGTGCTTGCGGCTGCGCGACATTGGGCGTTGGCAGCCGCAGACGAAGGCGCCGGAGATGGTCGCATTCATCACCCCGATGAGATCTTCATGTTGGAGATCGAGGAAATCAAGCAAATGATGACCGGCGAATGGCATAGTCGACGCCATGTGGAGTCACTGATAGGGGAACGCAAGGCGGCGTTCGAAAACGCACCCGTTCCGAACATGGCGCACCACCACCCCCTGGGCGTGGCGGGTTATGATTCCGAAGGTGCATGTTTTCCCATGTCATCTCCCAAGTCTTTACAAGATGAGCCGCCCGGCTTTATAGTCCTGGCTGGTGAATGGCATCCAGGTTGGTGGCGCGTGATCTTACGGGCGGAGGGGGTAATTGACCGCGGCGGCCATTTACTGAATTGGATGGCTTCGGTCGCTCGCTCGGGGGACCTGCCCGCCCTGGTGGGAGGCGAGGACTATGCAGAATGGTCCGCTGGAGCAAAAATCAGGCTTGATCCGGCCCGAAATCGGGCCGAATTGGCCAACTAACCCGATCGTATTAGGCTCGATCTCACCCTTTTCCCGGCCTTTGTTCGAAAAATACACCACATGAGTTATTGAAATCGGCTGGGAGAGCCATTACACTAAGAGTGTCACAGCTTGCTCCCCAGCCGATTTCAATTCACTTTCCCTAATAGTTCAATCCTTTTACATCCAACAGGAGAATTCGACCATGACCAAACGACGTCTCACGTATGTGCTTGTCCTTGTGATGCTACTGGCAATGGTAGCCTTGCCGGCAGCAGCCCAGAGCTATCCCAACCCAGGAGTTGGCAGCACCTATACCGAACTGGCCAACAAGACGGACCAGGCAGCCACCGCACAACTGACTTACTACGACACCAGCGGCGGCGTCCATCAGGGCCCACAGCGCACTATTCCTGGCAATGGTTCAATTGTCATCGATCCTGACAGCGTGCAGCTGCCTCAGAACTTCCAGGGCGCTGGCGTAGTCTCCTCCAACCAGCCCCTTGCCTCAGTGGTCCGCACACAGTGGACAGGCGGTCCTGGCGACGGCTATCAAATGGCCTACTATTCGGGCGTTTCTCAGGGCTCCAGCAAAATCTGCTTCCCCAGCCTGTTTAAAATTCCCCCGAACATCGTAGCCTCCTTCACCGTCCAGAACACGGGCACTGCCCCTGCCGAAATCAAGATCACCTACTACAAACGCGACGGCACCAATGAAGGCCAGTATACGGATACTATTCCGCTGGGCGCCCAGCACACCTATGACCTGCGCAATCCTGGCGGTGCGGTCCCCAATTTCACCGCCCCTTGGGATGGTTCCGCTATCGTCGAGGTGACCAATGGCCAGACCGTTGCTGGCGTGGGCGTGGTCTACCAGGTGGGACGCACGGCCACCTATAACGCAGCGGATTGCTCCGGCGCCTCTGGTGCGACCACGCTGGTTGTTCCCAGCCAGTATCGCTTCGTGACTGCGGATGGTCGCTGGCTGCTGCTTTCGGCGCTGAACGTTCAGAACCTTGAAGGCACGACCGCGAACGTCACGCTGGAATACATCCCTCGCGACACCACTGCCAATCCCAGCAAAACCGTTAACATCACCATTCCTCCTTATTCCGCCGCTGGCCTGAACATGCGATCTGGCTACAATGGCGACAACACATTCTTCAACGATCTTGGCACCAGCTGGGATGGCTCCGTGAAGATCACCTCTGACAAAGCTATCGTCGCCAACGTCATTACTCAGTGGTTCCGCCCCACCGGCGCCGAATCAGGTTACTACGCCGCAGCCAACACCAAAGACAATGCTTCCAAATTCTTTGTGCCTGGCGTCCGCCGCGTGCAAACCGGTGGCACCTGGGTGGAATACAGCGCCGTGATCGTGCAGAACCTCTCCACATCCAACAACACGGTGACCGCCAAATTCTATGATCGCAACGGCAACCTCAAACTCACGTTGACCGATACGCTGGCGCCAGGCGCTTCCATCGGTTACAACACGAAGAATGGCGGTAGCCGTGATGCTGCAGACTTCGATCCTCTGGGAACGAGCTTTGAAGGCCATGTAGTCGTGACTGGCAGCCAGTCCATCGGCGTCGTGCTCAATGGTATCTCCCGAGCGCCGAAGGCAGGCTCCGCCACCACCAACGGCATTGCCGAGTAACCATCTCTTCCACTCCCTCCACACATCAAACAGCGCGTCCGTTTCGGGCGCGCTGTTTTCCATTGGCTTATGTTTTCGTGGATCCGAAACCGACGTCACACAACCTTCCCACATTCCCTGGGCCCGATCGTCATTTACCATCATATAGCCAAGACTGGCGGCACTTCGTTGCGCAAAGTCGTCCAGGCCAATTACACAGGTCGCGCTTTGCTAGAGCTATACGGCCCCAACCGGGGCTCTGTTGACTGGTATCAACGGTTCTACCACGCGCTTTCCTACAAGCAGAAAGCCGAAATTCAGTGCATCGCCGCCCACTCGGCGCACTACATCATTCCTATCATCGACCGTCCCTTTCGTGTTTTTACCCTCGTACGCGATCCGGTTGAACGGGTGATTTCGCTGTATTACTTTACTCGCGGATTGGCCAAAAAAGGCGTTGGGAAGGGAGCGCAAATCGGTCGGGCTCTGGAAACGCTGGGATGGGATCTGACGGACATCTACCAGCATGTTGGCATCAAAAAGGATGTTCCCTCGGAACAACGCCGTCTCTTTGCGCCATTCTTTAATGGCCAGACCCGAGCAATTTTAGGTCCTCATGTGGATACGGCGGCCATGCCCATCATTGCGGGCGTGCCAGAGGAACTGCAAGCTTACTTCGATAAACTCAGCGCGGTGGTGACGCAACACTACGAGTTAGGCGTCACGGAATCGTATGAACGATCCGTGCGTTATTTCGCTCGAGTCTTCGGATGGAGACATCTGGTTTTTGTGCACAAGAATCGCACCAAAAAGAGACCGAAGAAGCACGAGCTTTCGCCAGAGACCATCGACCTGATTCGGGAATTTAACCAGCTGGATGTGATGCTTCATTCTCAGGCCAGGGCTTATCTGTTGGCCCATGCGAAGGAAGAATGACAGGAGGTTGAGAAAAAGAATCCGAATCATGTACAATCTGGACATGCCTACTCGATTATTGCTTCGTCGCTATGGCCATGTCGGACTCGTTGGGCTTTTGCTCAGCATCCTGCTGGCTGGATGTCTGCCAAAACATTGGGCGGGTGGGCGCGTCGATACGATGGAAAGTCAGCCCTTAACGTTGGCATCATTTCATCTCTTCGATGTAGGCGTTACAGACATCAATGGGGACGGCTCGCTTGATCTGTTTACAACCAATCACAGCGCGAGACAAAGTTTTTTATTTGGCGATGGGCTTGGCGGATTTCGGTCAGTTCCCTTAGAACAATTAGGCCTATCTCAATCGGAACAGTTTCCGGGATTGGAGGATTCCGACGAGACGCCAACATTCGATCGGCCAGGGGTGTATATTTTTTGGCGGGATTCGCGATTGATCATGCACGGCCACGATATCGATCAGGGGCTTGATATTTCGGGCAAAGCGATTTTCTATACGCCTATCACGGTGGATAATGATGGCGCGTTCACTTATGCGATAAAGGAAAGATCTGGCGAGCAAGGTCCGGTTGTATTGACCTTTACCGCCAGAGAGGATGGCGATATGGTCCTTATGCCTCAGCCCTACCCGCGTGTGGGCTCTCCCATCACTTTTCAGCTCGACAATCCAGCATGGACACGGAATGTATTTTTGGGGCTTTTTGCCATCCCGCCCAACCAGCCTAATTTCACCTTAGATTTGCAGGATCGACATGGCATGGTTTGGCATCCATTTGTAGGGGACTCCTCCACAGACCTCTTGGTTGCGGGTGGCGCCAATCTAGGGTTAACCGATGTTCTTGAACCTAATCGTCGGGCATATGAATTCTTTGAAGGAAACGATGGCCTTTTCACACGTCTTCATGCTGCAGAAATGGGCCTGCAAAAAAAGGACTGTCCCGCCAGAAAGATTGGATTGTCAGATATCAATGGAGATGGATTGGTTGATGTGTACATCGTTTGTATTCGTAACACCCCCAATCAGCTCTTTTTACAAGAAAGTGCAGGCCATTTCCGGGACGTCGCTTCGGCATTGGGGCTTGATTTTCCCGATGGCGGCACATTCGCCTGGCTAGATGTTGACAATGACGGTCGGCCTGATTTGTTATGGGCCGGCGAAAATGGTTTTTGGCTGTATCGGAATCGAGGCAATCGGTTTGAAGCCCACAAACTCGATGGCCCCCGGGTCTGGGCGCAAAAAATCGCCCTGGCTGATTACGATGGCGATGGTGACGGTGACGTGTTTGTAGCCTCAAAGGACGCCAATCTCTTTTTTGAGAATCGGAATGGATCGCTTTTTTATCGCCAGCCAACGAGTCTTGGCCTGCCCGCCCAAAGCCTCGCCGCGGCCTGGGTGGATGTGGATAATGATGGACGCATAGACCTTTCCACCATTCCCGACGGCGTGTTTCGACAGACATCAAATGCAACGTTTCAGAACTCATTGCACTATCCGCGCATGGATTTTCCGCCAATTGAAAAGATTCGTAGCGCCCGCATCACATGGTTCGACGCCAACAATGATGGTTTTCGCGATGTAATCTTGGCGGTGCAATCCCCACAGAAAACATGGCAACTTGCCTATTTTCAACATCTGGGTAATGCCAATCATTGGCTGGAGGTGGAACTCATCGGGCCTAGGGGGAATGAACGAGCCATCGGCGCACAAGTCACCGTAGTGACTACGACCGGCCAGCAAACCGCGCGTGTTGGCTGGGCCGAAGGTAGTCATTATGGATTGGGCCATTATCGCCTTTATTTTGGGCTAGGCAAAGCGCAACGTATCGATACCCTGACCGTCACCTGGCCCGATGGAACCCAACAGAGTCAATCCCAGCTTCCGGCCGATCAGATTCTTCAAATTTCCTACGACTCGCCATGAAACCAACTGTCATCAAAATTTACGGGGAGCGAAATACAGGAACGAATTATCTGACTCAGCTTATTGCCCAGAATCTGGATGTGAAGCTCCTGCCGGGGGTGGCGCCGCGACGATTGCGACGATTATTCCCTAACCATCCTGGACTTCACGAACGACTGATTGATGCCTACTTCCGGTGGACATTTCCACGAAATCTCGGTTGGAAACACATGCTTGTTCCCCATTACCAGGTATTGCAAAAAACAGATGTGGACATGGAGCAAACCCTGTTCCTCTTTCTGGTGAAAAATCCTTA
The DNA here is from genome assembly GCA_015485435.1 of Anaerolineae bacterium. Lineage (GTDB taxonomy): Bacteria > Chloroflexota > Anaerolineae > J102 > J102 > M2005. The sequence continues at coordinate 6,457 of WFTO01000403.1, forward strand.
TGCATGGTTGCTCTCTTTATATCGACGTCCCTACCATAACTATCGTCCAGCGGCCACGTTTGCAGCCTTTATTCAGGAAAAGTGGCCCACCGTAAGGAGAGAACAAGCCGGACGGCCGTTTTTTATCAATCCCATCGTCATGTGGAATGAAAAAACCAGCGCTTATATACGTCTGACTCAACACGTCCATAGCCAGATCATCCGCTATGAAGACCTGATCGCCGATCCCCAAGCGATAGTTCAAAATTTGGTCAGAAAAGGCGCCCCCAGAAAAAACACCACGTTTCGCAATATCACAGCATCTCTCAAAGGAGAGGAGGATAAAGATTTTCGATTCTACCAGACCTATTACCTCAAAGAACAGTGGCGAAAAGAACTTTCCAATGATGCTATTCGATTTATCAATGCACAATTGGATGAAGCCCTTTTGCAAAAATTGGGGTATCATGTTCTTTAATACCACCTCCATGATTCCATGCATCGAAGACAACCACCTCTGCTCCATCTGATTAGGAGGCGATTCCCTTGACCATCGATCCCCTCGTTCAAGGAAGACTTACTGAAATGGTGCGATATGCGGTGGATGGCTATTTCGACATCCAAGGCATTCGTTTCGATGCGCCATTTAAGCCATTCCAACACAGCATCCGTCTGAACGGACGATTTTTCACAGATACGGAAAAGGCCTATGATGCCATCTCTCAACGATTAGAAAGGGAAGGCTGGTTGGTCTTTTTTCGTGAAGAAGAAGGAGAACACATTATTTATGTCGCCATGGGAGAATTGCCCGAAACGAAACCTAACTGGTGGCTTTTTGGAATCCTGTTGATCGTAACGTTGGTTTCGGTCTTTTCGGTCAGTGCTTTCACCGTCGATGGACTCAACTGGCAGGCCGGATTCAGCTTTGCTATTCCGCTCATTTTGATCTTATTGTTTCATGAGTTCGGACATTTTCTGGTGTCTCGGCGCAATCGCATGTCCACCAGCCCGCCTTATTTCATTCCGATGCCCTTTTCCATTTTTGGCACGCTAGGGGCCGTGATAGTGATGCGACGACCGCCAAAAAATCGCAAGCAACTCTTTGAAATGGCCATAGCTGGCCCCTTAGCTGGCCTTGTTCTAGCCATTCCCTTTCTTTTCTACGGACTTTCTCTTTCGCACGTCTCACAGTTGCCGCCCCCACCGTATTTGTTAGAGGGGAATTCTCTGTTTTATCTTGCTGCAAAGTGGTTGATGTTCGGACAGGTTTTGCCCGCCAATGGATTGGATGTGCAGCTGCACAATATCGCCTTTGCTGCCTGGGTGGGCCTGTTTATTACTGGATTGAATTTAATTCCCGCCGGTCAGCTTGATGGCGGCCACGTCATCTACACCTTGCTCGGACAAAAAGCCAGATTTTTGAGCTATGTTGTCGTGGCGGGATTTTTGCTTCTTTCCTTCAAATATCCAGGTTGGTTGCTTTGGACAGCGCTACTCTTCTTCTTAGGGCGGGTTTACGCGGTGCCCATGGATGATTTAACGCCTTTGCCCGGCAAGTACAAGGCGCTCGGATACGTGATGATGGTTTTGTTGGTGTTGCTCTTTACGCCCATTCCCATCACGATCATTCAATAATGAGCGAGATATCGTTGTCGTCTGTTGCGATGACAAGCGCCGTATGAGAAAGTTCAAGAACGTCTGCCATCCGCAGATCCCACCCGGTCACTTTGCGAGCATGCATATCAAATGAAGCTTGCTATCCATCCAAACTATATTGCTGCGCTCGTCCGCAAGGAATGGGCGGAGCTTTATCAAAATACCATGTTATTGGGCACGGTATTTTTTATGCCGTTGCTCTTTGCGGCCATCCCTCTGATCATGTTATGGAGCATGGGAGCCTATATGGGGGACGCCATAGGGGATAGCATGGGGTCCTTTGGCACGGCCGTTCAGGGCATGTGTACTGGGCTTTCTTCGGGAGATTGCACCCTGGCCATTTTCCTAGCTCAGTTCAACCTTATGTTTATGTTTATTCCCATCATCTTGCCATCAACGATCTTGCCCTATGCCGTGGTGGGGGAAAAGACCCAACGCAGCCTTGAACCTTTGTTGGCGACGCCTATCTCATCTGTGGACCTCTTATTGGCGAAGGCCTTTTCTGCCATCATTCCCGCAAGCATGGCAACCTGGTTTTCTTTTGGGCTTTATCTGAGCATTGCCTGGTTTCTGGCGCCAAACAAAGCAATTTTTTACGTACTTTTCCAATGGCATTGGTTGTTTGCGGTCGTGATTGTGGGACCGCTGTTGGCTATGTTTACAGCGAACCTGACACTCATGGTCTCATCACGTACAACCGAACCCAGGGTCGCACAGCAGGTAGCGGGCTTAGTAGTATTGCCATTGATCCTGTTGCTCATTGGACAAATGTCAGGTATGCTATTGTTGACCCCTTTGTTAATTTTTCTTCTAGGGGTCTCCGTTGCTATTCTCGATATTATCTTCACCTATCTCGCTGTACAAATTTTCGACCGCGAAACCATCCTCACACGGTGGACGTGACTCGAAATTGGCTGGCGTCAGCTCTGTCCTTTCGTCATAGATGAAATGGCTTCTGATGTCTGGTTGTATTGGAGATTAGATATTGGATGTCAGCGTCACCAGCGATATCCAGTATCCAGTATCCAATCTGGTAACCACACCTTTTGGCCGGAGCATAGTCTCTTGGCCCTCAGAAACCATTGATTCGCGACGAAAGGAGGCGCACCATGGAACAAATTCCCACCCCGTGGTTCAAAAACTATGAGCCAAACATCCGCCCTTCACTACAACCTTATCCCGACACGACATTGGCGGATATCGTGCATGAAACAGCGCAAACGGAGCCCCATCGGCCAGCACTGTGGTTCAAAGGGACTACCCTAAATTATGGTGAATTGGATCGGCTGAGTGATGCCTTTGCCGCAGCATTGGTGGATATGGGCATAAAAAAGGGAGACAGAGTGGCCATCTTAATGCCCAACATGCCCCAATACGTTATCGCAGAACTGGGCATATGGAAAGCAGGCGGCATTGCGTCTTCCATCAATCCGCTTTACACGGGCTATGAATTGGAGCATATGCTCAACGAATGTGGTGCGGAAACGGCGGTTGTTTTGACTCTCTTTTATGAGAAGGTCAAAACCCTGCAGGCAAAGACGCCACTGCGACGCATCATCGCTACCAATATCAAAGAATATTTGCCCGGACATCTCCGCTTTTTGTTTGGATTGCTAAAGGAAAAGAAAGAGGGACATCGCATTACATTGGCGGCGGATGATCTTTGGTTTCAGGATTTGCTTCAGGCCCACGCAGGCGCTTCCCGACCGGATGTCTCCGTTCAGCCTGAAGATCCGGGATTGATCTTGTTTACCGGCGGGACGACAGGGCTGGCCAAGGCTGCTGTGGGTACCCATCTGGCCTTGGTGCAGTCGGGGTTGCAGATTCAAGAATGGTTCAAGAACCTCTTGGAGGAGGGGGAGATCTTCTTGACCAGTTTGCCCCTATTTCATGTTTTCGCCGCCGCGGGGGTCCAGACTGCTGCATTGGTTTCGAAAGGCATGATGGCGTTGGTGCCCAACCCGCGAGACCTGGATGACGTGATTGCAGCCATCGAAAAAACCAAAGCAACCTTTGTGCCCGGCGTGCCCACATTCTTCAATGCCCTTTTAGATCATCCCAAGGTCAAATCGGGTAAGGCCGATCTGACATCAATCAAGTTGAACATCTCGGGGGCGTCTGCGCTGTTACAAGACACGAAAGAGCGATTTGAAGCCTTAACCCATTCTCGCATTGTCGAAGGCTACGCGTTAACCGAGTCGATGATGGCCATCGTCTGTACGCCCGTCAATGGGACGTACAAACTGGGATCGGTGGGAATGCCAGTCTCGGACGTCTTCGTAAAAATCGTCGATGCAGACACCGGAAATGGCCCCCTGCCATTTAACGAGATCGGCGAAATAATTTTACACGCACCCCAGCTAATGTTGGGATATCTCAATCGGCCTGAAGCCACCGCTGAAACCATACGCGAAGATGCTGAGGGTAGACGTTGGCTTTTTACCGGCGATTTGGGGTATCTCGATGAAGATGGCTACGTATTCATTGTAGATCGCAAGAAGGATGTGATCAAACCGAGCGGATTTCAGGTTTGGCCTCGCGAGGTCGAAGAAGTGATAGCCAGTCATCCAGCGGTGAAAGAAGTTGGCGTGGCGGGCGTGCCGGATCCTCGCACCACAGAAGCTGTCAAAGCCTGGGTCGTTTTGGAAGAGGGCGCCACGCTATCGGAAGAGGCCTTGCGCGCCTACTGCAAAGAACGTCTGGCAGGATACAAAGTTCCTCGCTTTATTGAATTTCGCAGCGAATTGCCCAAAAGCGCTGTCGGCAAAATTTTACGGCGAGAGCTGAGACGAGAAGAAATGGAGGCTTAAGTCCCCTTTATGAACGATCGTTGTCGCTCACTGACCCTGACCGGTTTGCTGCTGGTATTGAGTTTGTGCTTGACAACCAATGTCGCTGCCCAGGCGCCAGGACTCACCCTGCGTCTCAGCAAGGATTGGGGTTATGGCGGTTTGGGCGGCGACATCCAGGGCACGTTTAGCTTCCATGTCGAAGGGCCTGACGATCTCGTCGCGGTTGAATTCTATATCGATGACGGCCTAGTGGGCCGGGTTGAACAGCCGCCATGGAAGTTACGTTTTGTCACGGATGATTATCCGTTGGGACAACACACCCTCTATGCGATCGGCTATACGGCCAACGGCGCCGTTCTGAAATCCAACGTGCTGGTCCGGACGTTTGTCCCTGCCTCCGAA
>WFTO01000404.1 GCA_015485435.1 Anaerolineae bacterium
ATGCTGAGCTTAGGGGTCGTTCTCCGTCACCGTGATGGTGGCGAGGGGGTAAAAGTCTGCACCATTGACTGTTAAACGTTCTCCTGATTCAGACTGATACCAGCCAACGATCAAGATGTACTTTCCCGCGGGGGTTTCAGGAGGAATCCAGAGGCCCACGCGTGTGGTTTGGCGTTGGTTTGGGGACCATTGGTCGGTGGGAAGGGCGCTGTCATATTGAGCCGCCGGTGGAGGTGCAGCTGGCAGTAGTTGAACGAACAGATGAAGCGGTGGAGTTGACCCGGTTCGTAACCAGGTTAACTGCAGATTGATGACGTCGCCTGGACGCGCGGTCAATGTGCTGATTTGGACGGCTTTCAAGATGAGCGTGGGGGGAGCCCCCCAGGACGTCTCGGCTGGCAGGGATATGATAGGCGGAGTTGTACCGTAATGCAACAATCGGAAATCATTGAACCAGCGATCGTCAGCGCGATAGGCTTTCTCGTTAAGCCAGCGTTCGACGCCATTCGCCGGATCTTCTGGAGAGAGTCCAGCTGTGATCAGGTGGATTGTTCCTTCGCGAGCGAGCGCCCAGGATAAAAGACGTTCGCTTTCTGGATGGAGTGTGGGTTCGGTGGCGAAACCCAGGATGGGAAGCGGCCCATCATAGAAGTTCATGGGGATATGGTAGTGATAGGGCGCCACGGTGATAAGTGTATCGTACGGGCGTGACGAATTTTCGATTTCCTGTAAAATGGCTCGATAATCCTGATGAGGCTCGCCGTAGTGGGGGTCCTGGGCGTAGGCTTGTAGGGTCCACCACGTAAACAGGATGACCACGGCTGCCAGGCTGACGGCAAGGGCGAGGCGATGCTGCGCTCGCGGTTTGACGAGCAGCCAGATTCCGACGAGGATCAATGCTAGGCCAATGAGGGGCGCCCACCAAAAGACATGGTGTGGTTGCCACCAGGCGAAGTCCAGCACCTCATGCCATTGACGCCGTGCAAGCAGATAAAGTTGGCCAAAAACGGGGCTGTGCAGGGGATTGACTGTCGCGGGCGCACCGAAACGCAAGGGATCGTTCCAATCGGTGGGATAAAGGCTACGGAGCTCGATTTCCCACAGGACATAATTGGCGCTGACCGCCAGGAGCTGTACGCCTGCGGAGATGGTAACCAAGGATACAACGATCCATCGTCGCATTGCATCCAGGGTTGGAGCTATCCATAACACCAGGTATGGCGTCAAAGGGACCAGAAATCTTGGACCCCAGGCGAACCCCCCCCACCAAATCCACCATTTGGAAAATATGAGAATCAGCAGGATGACCACGCCGCCTGTCAGCATGGCGACCTGACGATGGCGCCGCCAGAACAGAGGCAGCCCTATCAGCGAGAGGAAAGTGAGCGGCTGATGGAAAAAGATGCCGCGATAGGGACTCAACAACAAGCCATAGAGCCCGGCGATTAAGGAACCGTTAAATCCTTCGCCTGCTTCGAAGTGGTAGCCTGTATCTAACACGTGTCCAAAACGAAACCAGTTATACCACAAAAGAAAGATAGCAGTGATGAATAAGGGGACGCCAATGCTCAAACTATGTTTGATGATGGTACGGAAAAACTGAGTGCGTTTTGCTTTTGTCGGAAGGAGGCTTTGAGGATAGAGCGTATAGAGCCAGGCCAGGCCAAAGAGAGGAAAGAGCAGCGCATAGACCGCGTTGGTGGCCACGGCAACGCCTAACGATCCCCCTAAAATCACAGAATAACGGATGCGCCGAGCTCCCTTCATGGAGACGAGCGCCCACAGTGCTGTCATCAACGCCAGGGATGAGAGGGGCTCGCCAAAAAGGTGGGTGGCGTAAGGCCAGGCCAGGGTGGCGACGCCATAGATCAAGGCGAGGATCATCCCTGTTGTGTTCCCATAACCCAGTCGTTTAGCGGTCGACCACAGTAGTAGCGCCGATGCAATGGTAAGCCACGCGCTGGCCAAAAAGGTCGTTTGTAGTAGCCCCACGCCAGGTAGATATCGAGCCAAAAGACGCATGGGTACAAAGCTCAATGCAGGAGCCACGCCTTTTTTGCTATAAACATGCCCATCTTTTCCCCAAGCTCCCAACACTTCGGCGGGAGAATTCACCCACTGACTCCAGATAATCTGGTCTGTATCCCAAGCGCCGCGACGGACAAGGTTTTCGGTGACGCTGTATAAGGAAACTTCATCGATGATATGAAATCGCCCGGCTCCGGTGATGAGGTACAGTGTGAACAGGATAATGGCGAGCGTCAGGTAAGCTGCGAGCTGGTTGCCGGTCCTCACGATTGTTGATGATGTCGCTGCTGGGTGGGCGCCATGCGAGTCCAGGGCAGACCGATCGCTTGCTGACATGTTTACACCTATACAAACAAGCCGCCAATGACAGCAAGTAACGTAATAATGCTGATATAGCCGTTCATGGTGAAGAAGGCCAGGTTCACTTTGCTTAAATCATCGGGTTTGACCAGCGAATGTTCATAGATAAGCAGGCCGGCCACCAGTCCAAGGCCTAGCCAATACAACCAACTCAGGCCCGCTAGAATCCCTACGAGCGCGAGGAACAAGATGGTCAATACATGGAATATCTGCGCCAGCCGGAGTGCTGCAGGGATGCCAAAACGGGCGGGAATGCTATGAAGGCCTTCTTTGCGATCGATCTCTACATCTTGACAGGCATAGATCAGATCGAATCCGGCGATCCAAACGGTGACGGCAGCCCACAACATCCAGGGAATAGGGCTGGCCAAATCCGCAGTGACGGCAGCCCATGCGCCAGCAGCAGCCGCACCATCCACCAATCCCAGCCACAAATGGCAAAGCCATGTGAACCGTTTTGTGTAAGCGTATCCGACCAAACCGATCATGGCGATCGGAGTCAGCATCAGAACGAAGGTGTTTAGCATCCAGGCGGACAACAGAAAAATGATCAGGCTGATCACCCCCGCCAACCACACAGCATGCTTACTGATTTTTCCCGTTTGAATGGGGCGGTTCGCGGTGCGTGGGTTACGGGCGTCGATCTCGGCATCGATGGCGCGGTTGAACGCCATGGCGGCAGTGCGAGCAGAGGCCATGGCGATGGTGATCCAAACGAACTGCCAAAATAGCGTCTTCCCATCGATTGGCGTGCTGAGCATGCCGCGATGCGCCCACGCCAACACCATGCCGATATAGGCGAATGGGAGCGCAAAGATGGTATGCTCGAATTTGATCATCTCAAGAAAGACGCGTGCTTTTTGCATAACGTAGCTCTCGCCCTGGGATGGTTTTGGGTGCGTCTGATGTTTCAGATGGTCGCATTGGTTGGAGAAAGGCGGGAAGGAATGGGATTCGGCGCCAGCTCCTCTTTTGTCATGACGCGTTCAAAGCGTCGAACGATGCGATATCGGCTATCGCGTTGAGCGGGTTCAAAGCCAGCTAAACGGATCTGTTCATGAAGGCGATAAACACTCATGTGGGGTTCGCGTTCTGTAAATGCCGATGCCTGGCTGACCACGTTTTCCTCCAACATAGTACTGCCGAAGTCATTGGCGCCCGCATAAAGCGCCCGCCGGGCGACTTCCAGCCCTTGCGTTGGCCAGCTCGCCTGGAAGTTGGTGAAGTTGTCCAGATAGATGCGGGCAAAAGCATTTGTGTGAAGATACTCGTCGTAGTTAGCGCCATATTTATCCCGATGGCGGCTGCGCCCCATGCTGTTGGTCTCGCTGAGCTGCGCCGTCCACATGATGAAGGCGGTGAAGCCGTTGCCGTGCGCAGCCAGAGATTCATCCTGCAGTTCGCGCAGGCGAGTGAGGCTGTTGATGCGCTGCTGGATCGTTTCACCGAAACCAATCACCATGGTGGCGCTAGTGACCATGCCCAGGCGCTGGGCGATGCGCATGGCGTGCAACCACACATCGGTTTTGGTTTTCTTCGGCGAGATGCGCTTGCGCACCTCATCATCCAATATCTCCGCGCCGCCTCCGGGCAACCCATCTAAGCCAGCAGCGTGAAGGCGTTCCAAGACTTCCTCCATGCTCATGCCCTCCAGATGGGCAATGTTTTCAATTTCTGAAGGGCTAAAGCAGTCGCATTCGATCTCTGGATATGTAGCTTTGAGCCATCGTAACAGGTCTTCATACCATTCGATGGGAAGATCTGGATTGTGTCCTCCCTGCATAAGAATGCGCGTGCCCCCCCAGGCGAGGAGTTCTTCGATCTTTTCACCTAGTTCTTGGCGGGTGATGACGTAGGCTTCAGGATGTCCAGGGAGTCGATAGAATGAGCAGAACTGACAGTCTGTGGTGCATACGTTCGTGTAGTTGATGTTGCGATCGACCAAATAGGTGACCAAGCCTGGCTCTGTTTTTTGCAAACGGAGCTGGTGAGCTACCTCCATGGTGGTTTCGGGATCGCCTTCTGTATAAAGCCGAAGTCCCTCTTCTGGGGTGAGTCGTTCGCCGTTGGCGGCTTTTTTCAACAGATCGGATGCTTTGTACATGGATGAATCTCCAAGAAGCTCGGGATGTTTGACAGCTTTTGGTATATAGGGATGTAGGTGTTACTTTTTTTCTCTACGGAGTTTTCTTGGCAACGAGGGGCGACGTAGGGAGGGGATAGTGTGTAGGTTGTTGGTGACGTTGATCTTGTCGGTAAGCGTCATGGCCACTTCTTTGCCTTCATGAAGCGCCCGGGCGTAGAGGGCGCGCATCTGTTCTGCAGTCAATTTTCGATGGTGCGCGTACCAGTAATGGGCGGCTTCGCCGATGATA
>WFTO01000405.1 GCA_015485435.1 Anaerolineae bacterium
GAGCAGGTGGTTCATATCGGGTGGAATCTCACCATCGTATTCATAGGCAACGCGTTGCGCCGCCTCTTGAATAAACCGCGCTTTGTTGCGGTAAAAGCCTGTTGGGCGGATAATCGCTTCGATTTCTGCTCGATCTGCGTCGGCCATGTCCCGAGGGGTAGGGAAGCGTTCAAAGAGGATCGGCGTAACCTGATTCACCCGCACGTCGGTGCACTGGGCCGAGAGGATGGTCGCCACTAGAAGTTGCCAGGGGTCTTCGTGGATGAGCTCGCAATGGGCGTCGGGATGGGCAAGACGAAGACGATGAATGATTTCGTGAATGCGGACGTGGGGTGGGTCTTCGGGGGTGAGCGCTGAAGGAGATGATTGTGATGTGGCCATAGGGGTATTGTAACATGATTTATCTGAAGGAGATATGGAACCTCCTGAGGGATGGACGTGGCCCCAACTCCTGTCTTTTGGTTGGCTATTGCAGATTGGGGGTGTAACGTTGTAAAGGCTGTATGGCTTGTCAATGCGTTTGCGCATTGCTCGCGGAATTTGGGGATGATACAATGTCATTATCGTCAAACCCCTAAATTTTTGATGTTTCCCAAAGACGAGAAATCCTCGAACAGGATTTCGACGCATTCGTTGCGCAATCATCCCACCTTCTTTAGAGTCTGGGATGAACTTTCGCTCGCTTCATGGCCATTTTCACGTCAAGAATCTTTTCATGGCACGCGGATGACGCTGATGCAACGGATTCATGCGGATTCTCTCAGATAAAATTTCGTAACTACGAACGCACCAAACTTCATCACCACAAAGGCACAAAGGCACTAAGACACTAAGAACACCAAGAACTTCAACACTTTTTCTTTTTATCTCAAACAATCCGCGTAAATCCGCGTGCCATTGAAAGCTACAAGTGGTGAGATTTGGCATGAAGGAGCTTCAAGGTGCATAACAGGCTCTAAGCGATGACCATTGACGTGCTATGAATCAACAAGACCGAATCACCCTCGCTCATGGTGCGGGGGGAAGAATGACACAAGACCTCATTCGAGAGGTTTTTGCAACCAATTTTAGCAACGCCATTTTGGAACGCATGAATGATGCGGCCATATTGGCTGCGCCAGGAGATCGCTTGGCTTTCAGCATGGACGGGCATGTGGTGAGTCCCTTATTTTTTCCGGGCGGGAACATCGGAGAGCTCGCTGTCTATGGCACGGTGAATGATTTGGCGATGATGGGGGCGCGACCGCTGTGGCTGGCGGCGTCGTTTATCATTGAAGAAGGGTTGCCGATCGCCATCTTGAGACAAATTGCCCAAGCGATGGCTGCGGCTGCTGAGCGGGCTGGGGTGCAGATCGTTGCCGGCGACACCAAAGTGGTTGAACGTGGAAGTGGGGATGGGGTATATATCAGCACGGCGGGGTTGGGGGTTATTCCCGCGCATCTTGATATCGATGCAGGCCATGCCAGCCCCGGCGACGTGATTCTCATCAACGGCCCGATTGCTTCACATGGGATGGCCATCATGTTGCAGCGGGAGGGCCTAGCATTTGAAAGCGATCTACAAAGCGATACAGCTCCTCTGAATGAGATTGTCGCCTGGATGTTGGAAGCGGCTCCTCATACGAGGGCTATGCGCGACGCTACTCGCGGCGGTCTGGCCACGGCCTTAAATGAGTTGGCGCGTGCGTCGCAAGTGGGAATGACGCTCTTGGAAGACGCCATCCCAATGTTGGCGCCTGCGCGGTCGGCTTGCGAGCTATTGGGCCTCGATCCTCTTTATGTGGCGAATGAAGGGGTATTTATTGCCATTGTTCCCGAAAATGAAGCGGAGGCTGCTCTTAGGGCTTTACGCGCACATCCGTTGGGGCAACAAGCAGCGCGCTTAGGATGGGTGACGGATCAACGTCCGGGCATGGTGATTATGCAAACATCATTAGGGTCTCAGAGGATTGTCACGCCCCTGACTGGAGATTTGTTGCCACGGATTTGTTGAACGTTATGTGACACTTTTATCCAGAAGTCCTGCTTCGACGGCAAATCGAACCAATTCCAGTCGAGAGCGCACCCCAAGTTTCTTCATGATATTTTCTATGTGCCTGTCCACTGTGCGCGGGCTAAGTCCCAACGCTTCTCCCACCTGAACGCTGGTCATGCCCTCTGCAATGAGCCGGAGGACTTGTTGCTGACGGGCTGTCAAGGTTGTGGCTGCTATCCCTTTCTCTTGTTTGAAGCGATAGCCTTCGACCAGTGCGTCGATCATGCTGGAGTGAATATATTTTTGTCCAGCTTTGATGGTTCGTATCCCATGTAACAGATCGGTGGCGGCGGCATGCTTGGGCAAATATCCCTCGGCGCCAGCATCGAGCATTTTTAGCAGATAGGCCTGGCTATCATGAATGGTGACCGTGAGAATTGCCACGTGGGGATAACGGCTTTTTAACCGATTGGCGAACTCGATTCCTCCCATGCCAGGCATTGAGATGTCCAGTAAGATAACATCGGGGAGTTGCGTCATCGTCTCGAGAAGCTGCAAACCTTCTTCGCCGCTGCTGGCTTCAGCGACAATTTCCATGTCGGGTTGAGAATCAATGAGCATACGAAAGCCGGTTCGCACCATTGCGTGGTCTTCAATTAGCATTACACGAATGGTATCCTTCATGCCGTGGGTTCCTGTGAAGTGAGAGGGACAATGAGGGGCAAGTAAAATCGTAACGTCGTACCTTGGCCTGGAGCGGATTCGATCTGAAACTCGCCGCCCGCAAGCTCGGTGCGTTCTTTCATGCCTATAAGGCCCCAACCATGTTGAGAGGTCTTGGGAGCTTTCAATATTTCGGGATCAAAACCGATACCATTATCCCTAATGATAACGGTGATGCTGTCAGGTTGGCAATTCAGAAAGAGATGAACTTCGGTGGCTTTGGCATGGCGGGCGGCATTGGTAAATGCTTCTTGGACGATGCGAAATACAGTGGTTTCGATGGATTGAGGCAGCCGACAGGAGACGCTCTGGATGTCGATGGAGACGCGGTATCCGTATTGTGCGGCCATTCGCTCCGCTAACCAATGAAGAGCGGCTTTTAAACCCATATCATCCAGGACGGAGGGCCTCAAATCTTGAATCATGCGACGTAATTCGATAATGGCCTGGCTACTGATGGAAGAGAGTAAAATGAGTTGCTCGACCAGTTTTCCTGGTTCGGTTTCGGCGGTTTTGGCAGCGCCCATTAGCCCGGTGGAGAGCGCTGTAAGCACCTGTAAGGTGTCATCATGTAGTTCCCTGGCAAGCCGGGCGCGTTCATCCTCTTGGGCCGTAACCACGCGATAGAGCAGTTCGCCTCGAAGTTGATCTCGCCGCGCAATGGCTTCTCGGGCTTGCTGTTCCGCTTCATCCAGGCGATTTTGGCGTTCCTCTTCGAAAATGCGCAGTGCTCTGATGAGAAATACCGCCATGAATACCGCCAAAACTGCCCGAAAGACCTGAATAGGAACGCCAACCCATCGGAAGAATAATTCCTGATTGATGTATGTGGAGGGAAATATCGGGCTGGCGTGGACAAACAATTGCCCCACCAGGCCATACAAAGCAAACGAGATCGCGGCGCCAAACATGTCGTTAGCAAATCGAGATGAGCCCGTTTGCAGCAGGAGGCGTCGTTGCCGAAAGAGGGCCGCCGCGGTCAATAATGAGCCAGGGATGCCCAGAATATAGCGCGTCCAGGCGTCTGCAGCCAGTAGCCAACCTTGCATATCCTCATTGAGCTTCAACCCCATAAAAAACACCCCCACCCCATAAAATCCCAGTACCCCCAGTCCGATCCAGACATCCCACGGACGCATACTGGCGGGAGGAAGCATGCGTACGCCAAAGGCCAGAAGGGAAGCAAACGAAAATGCCAGTAAGAAGACCCTCCCCCACGAGAGCCATATCGGAGGGGTCCAGCCTTTTAGGAACCACAGATAATGCTCAAACAACTCCAGCCATTCGTGCAATCCGTGGGCAATGCCGAACGCGGCCAATGGCCACATGGCCCATACCAGTCGTGAGCGCGAGGCATGACCGGCCTCCATGGCCACAGCCAACCCCAACGTATAAAACGCGAGGCCGTAAATAAAGTAAACCAGAATGAGTCGTACGACCGAGAGCTGATCCATGAACCGAATGGGGGCGGTGCGTTGCGCCAGACCGGGGTGCAATAGAAACGGTTGTCGTTAATGTCTGGTGATAATGTCATTGTATGTTGCAGCAATGGCAAGACAAAAATCTTACCTTGATGGTGATTCCTTGGGGGCGCCGGACGCGATCCATTGTTTCAGCCAATCCAAAGCTTCCGGCGGTAAACGGTTGGGATGTCCCGCCGTTTGCACCAGGACAATGGGGCTGGCGTCTGGAGCGTCGGTGAAAATGACGGGGCCTTGAGGCGTTCCAGTCATGGCGGTCTCATATTTTTCGAGATTCAATCCGCCTGCATCTCCATGACAGGGGCCGCAGCGTTGCAGGAGAATGGGGCCGATGAGATCATCCCAGGTCAATGGAGCTGATGGCGGCGTGGGTAGCGTTGTTGTCAGTACATTGCTGAGGCGTAGGATGGGATCAGTATTGATGCCCAAATAGGGTTCGGCGTTTTCGGCATGGCATCCGTCGTTGGCGCAGAATCCCTTGCGATCGTAAAGAGCTACATCGGGAATGTCATGGCACCCATCGCAGGTGTCATCGAATGCAAATCGATGTTTCGCCTGCCAGTTGCTTTCATTGTGTGAGCGTGGTTGGAAAGCCTCACTCACGGGTAGGGAGGCGATAGAGCCATCGGGCTGGTTTTGAATGGGAATGCTGTGGCAGGCGTTGCATTCCGCGGGAATGCTTTCGCCGTTTTGGTTAAGATGTTTGCCGTCATGACAGCGAAAGCATCCTGGAAACGTGCGGTGTCCGAGGTTATCTGGATGCGTATTCCAATTAAGATAAAGGTCCGGAAAGACGATGTTTCGATACAAAGTCATAACCTGCACTACGGCTTCATGAATTTTCTCACCTCTCTTGGCGTACTCTTCGGGCCAATAGGTTTGATAGTAGTCCTCCAGGCCCATGATCGCTTTTTCCGCCTCTTCATAAGAAGGATAGAGAGGGGTCATGACTGCAAGGGCATTGCGTTTGAAGTAGGGAATGGAACGGTCGATGAGTCCGCGAGCCATGGCGTCATCGATGGCTGTGGCGGGCGTCGGATAGGTGTGAGAGACGCGGTTATGACAGGTTATACAGTCGACGGTTTGGATGCGTTGCTGGTTTTGCGAGAGAAAGTCAGCGGGCAGTTCGGCAGTGACATCGACAAATTCTTCTGTCTCCCCTGTTTCGGGATTCGTGACGCTGACCCAAGGGATCTTTTGGGAAAGATAGTAAGGGTCGAGAGATAGGTATTGCACTTTGTTTGCAACGTGCCAATGCATGCCTGTTCCCAAGCCTTCTTCTGGCACACCGCCGCCCACCTTCAAGTTGAGATAGGTGATTTTCTCCTCATTGGCTTTATCGGTATCGAAATGCTTGAGTTCTTTTAAACGATTATCCAAAAACTGTTTCGAGTTATGGCAGCGTTCACATATTTCGACGGCGGTTCGCATTTTTGTGGCATAGATGGGCGTTTGGTATTTGCCATGAAGCGTGTCAATAAGATGTTGGATGTCGCCAGCTTTGCGAGAGAGCTGGATGGCGATGTAGTCTCTGCCGATGTGGCATTCCACGCATTTGACCTGGGCATGTGGCGATCGTTGGTAAGAGATAAAAACTGGCGTCATGGCATGGCAGCTGTTCCCGCAGAATGTGGAACTATTGGTGTATTCCCACCCCGCGCCAGCAAGTACAAAAAGAAGGACGCCCACCAATATGACCACGCAATATGGGAGAAGACGCTTCCAGAAGGGCACGTCGGGATCGGGCGTGAAGAAACGGCTGATTCGACTACGCATGAGCTGCTTTCTCCCTGCGAGCGAAGCGATAAATCAGAATAACGATGAGAATCATGATGAATGAACCAGCTACGAGGATCCAGTGGAAAATAGGGGCCCCCTGCCCTGCAGGCTCAGGAAGTTGCCATGCCGCAGGGATAGGTGTAGGCGGCGGGGGCGGCGTGATGGTGATGTCTGGCTGATAAGCCTCGGAAGGAGGCGGCAAGATCGCCTGGGTCGAGCGGATGATGTTGACGGCCCATTCAGGCGTTTCACTTCGTTCACGATGGCATTGGTTGCATGCATTAGGCATGGCTTTGAGGCCGCCGAAATGGATTGAGGCTTGGGGATCGGGTTGTAGCATGCTGTGATTGTGCGCATCGGGCACAATGGCGCTTTCGGTCATGGCGGGCATGTGACAATCGGTGCAAAGAAATGTGGTGTGTTGGCTGGCGTATTGATGGTAAGGGGTGTGTTTGATCAGCGCCCTCTTGTCGGCATGACAGTTGATGCAAAGGTCATTAAGGGGTTGCCGTAATGTCGCCTGACCAACGCCTTCGCCATGCGGCGCATGACATGTTGTGCATTGGGTGAGGTCCGATTGCGCCATCGGGCTTCCCAGGCTCCAATCCATATATTGTTGATGGTTAAGCCGAGCGCTACCATCAGGCCAGATAGCGGCAGGATCCGAGGTGAATTGAAAATAATCGGCAAGGGATTCGCCCGGGATATAAGCGTCGGGGTAGGGGTGCCCCTTTGGGGAACGCCCTCTGCTGTGGCATGCTCCGCATACTTGATCGTCCACGCGGTTGGTCATGGGCGTTTGTTCTGGGTCGGTGGCGTGAGCTTCGCCTGGACCATGGCAGCCTTCGCAGCCCACGCCTGCTTCACGAAAGCCGCCGGTGGATTGATTGAATCCAGTCAGATGGCAGCCTCCACATGCTTGTGGCCAGGGCTTTTCGGATGACGCCAAAACATCCGAGCGGTAAGGTTCCCAAACCTGTTTGCCGATATTCCATTGGGCGGGCAAGAGGACGAGATCGCCTTGTTGGTTTTTCCCTACGTATTGCTGAGTCCAACGTTCACCAATGGTGAGAAAGATGTCTTGTGGGGTGAAGTCGACAAGGGGGCTTCGCTTACTAAAATCAGCCAAAATGGCATCGGGATGCATGATCGCATTTTGGACAGAGAAAGCATGTTGGGGATGTCGCCATTCCCCTCGCACATCTTCTTCATGGCATCCCATACAGCGGGTGCTGCCAACATATCCTGTCGCCCCCTCGCCAAGCCCGAAACGCGGGGCAAGCAGCGTTTCCGCCCACGTCCGATCTCGGTCATCATGACAGACCAGGCAGGCATCTGGCATGCGTTGAGGAATGGATGCCGCCGGGGCGATGGCGTGACTGCCGTGACAGTCGATGCAGTTGGGAGCCTCGTTGTCTGCCATGTCTGTGTGATGGGGACGATGGGGATAATGGCAATTTGTGCATATTTTCGCCATTTCCGCACGCCATGCCTCCCTGTTCGGCGCCGTGAGAGGGCGATGGGGAACGCGATAACGGGTTTTGTCGTCATGACAGTCGGTGCAGAAAATAGATTCCCGGCCCCATGGACGATGTGCAGACTTATCCAATGCGTCCAATGCGACTTGCAAAGATAGTTTTTCTCCGGAGGGGAAGATCACCGCATCTTTAGAATTGCCATGACACATGCGACAGGTATAATCTGGAGGGAGACCTCCCTGGGCGTTAGCATGTTGGCTAGGTGCAATAGCCATGAAAACGCTTAAACCAAAAAGCCCTATCCAAATGGCGGCGATGACGCTTCGCAGATGGATTCGAAAAAGATGAGATCGACCAGCAGCCATAGGGTTCACCTTCGAAAGACGGGCCACGTCAGAATCGATGGTGACGTGGCCCGTGTGTTGAACATGGGGATGCAGGGGTTAGAACGATGCCATCGGGCAGAGGATTATTTGTTCGCGCTGCCCGCGAGCTCAGGGGCGTGGTAGTCACTGGCCAGGGCTTTCAAGGCCTCATCTGATTCCACGGCTGCGGGGCCGCCATCGTAATGGCACCCTTTGCAGGCAAAGTCAAGCCCGAGATATGGCAGGGAATATTTGCCATCTTCGGTGAACTGTCCCATGACATCAGGATTGATGACAAATAGGTGAGTGCGGAGATCGCCAGAATAGCGGGCCGGATCCCCTAATGCGCTTTTGCTTGCCCTCGGCATGTGGCATTCCACACACTCAGCATGCTTGCGATCGGTGATTTTCTGGTACTTGGCTTCTTTGAAATGGCAGTTTTCGCACGGAGTCTTCTGAGCGGGTACGCCAACGCGATCTGCATATTTCACTGGTTGATGCGGATCGTGACAGTCGATGCAGCGCATAGCCCCTCGTTTCATGGACTGGAAATGGGTTTCATATTGTTCGTGATGTTTGATGAATCCCCCACTGGCATCGATTTTGGTCACATCTCCCCGCCGATGGCAGGACCCACACAGCTCAGAATCTCGGTCCACCTTCATTGCTACCCGATAGGGATCGTTATTGTGGTTGCTTCCCGGTCCATGACACGCTTCGCACTGAACGCCTGGTTCCGCCCATGTGCCAATGATGCCGGGCAGTCCATCTTGGTGTCCTTCAGGGTTGTATCCCGTGGTGTGACAAGGGCCGCAGTTGTAGGGTTTCTCCTGTCCTGCGTGATAAGGCACCCAATTTTTCCCCATCTCTAAGACTGGGTTATACAGGTTGTATTGCGTCTTGGCGTTCTCGTCTCCCGTGATAATGAACCCATCTTTGCCGATGAAACGCGCTTTCCAACCATAGCCGCCGATAACATAAGCGATGTCGTCCCATGTGTACCCTTCGGGGGGGTTAGGCACCTCCGAGAAAGGATAGGTCGGCGGTTTGCCGTCAATGACTTTATTAAGTTTGTATGGATGCCCTGTTTTCATGAAGGCATTGTACGTTTCTTCGTGGCACTCTTTACAGGATTCCCTGCCGGCGTATTGCGGAGCGTCGTAGCTTGTGCCATCTTGTCCTGCAGGACCAGGAGGGCCTTGTGGACCAGGAGGGCCTTGTGGGCCTGGCGGTCCTTCGGGCCCGGGG
>WFTO01000406.1 GCA_015485435.1 Anaerolineae bacterium
AATACGAACGAAGCGGTCGATGCCCAACTCATTCAGCACCTGGCGCCCTTGAGAATTCTGGTGCATAGTTAGCAGAATCTCTTGCAAGCTCATCTTTTTGGTGGGGGAAAGGCCAGGGGGCGCCACCACCGGGGGGATGCCAAAGGGCGGGGAGCGCAAAATCACGCGGATACGCCTTCCCAGCGCGGGGTCTCGTTCCAACGCGTGGGCCAGCACCAGGCTATCCACGGCAGCACCGTCGGCCACGCCATCAGCCACGGCATAGATGGCCTTATCGTGGCTGTAGGTAAAAAATGTGCGAGAAAAGAATGCCTCAGGGGTTTCTCCCAATTGCTGAAGGAGATAAGTGGGATAAGCCCGCCCGCTAAAACTCATGGGATCAGTGAAGGCAAAGACCTTGCCCCGCAGGTCGGCCATGTTGCGGGCTGGGCTGCTCGCGGGCACGATGAGCTCTGAGAAATAAACGGTTTCTCCGTTGATCTGAGGAGCGGCCAGCAATTCCATGCCGAATTGTTTGTGGCCCGTGACATAGGCGCTGGTGCACACAAAACCCAAGTCCACCTTTCCCTTGGCGATAAGGTCGTTCACTTCGGCGTAGGTGCGGCGTTGCACGATCTCTACGTTCCGTTCCAACTTTTCGGCAAGATAATCCGCCAGTGCTTTGTAGCTTTCCACATTGCCCTGTGGAGAAATAATGGCAGCCACCGCCAGTCGCAGGGATGCGTCCTGCCGGGGCGTGGGCAGGGGTACGGGTGACCGCTGGGATAGATCTACATAGGGCAGGGATTCCGCGCGGGCCGTACCGCATCCTGCCAAAACAATGGCCAGCGAAATCAAGAAAAGCAGAAAAACAAGCCAACGGACGGGGGAACGGATCATATAGAAGGAGTAAGCAGGTCGCGTGGAAAACCGGAATGCATTCTCATTACCATCCATTATACACCATGCCACTTTGGCTTGAGAAGGGCATTCGCATCTTCTCGACATCGGGCGACATGGACACTCGCGGGAATCCAAAAAGTTGACAGATTCATGGTCCTGACGTATACTGCAAATAGTTCAACAGGCGTTGAATTATCTCATATGAATCATCCAATGTCTAAAGACGAATTGTCCCCCACGCCCGAAACCCTGGCCAAACAACTCAAGGTGCTGGCCGATCCCAAGCGCCTGCGCATCCTCAATCTACTCATGTCGGGCGTGCAATGCAATTGCGAGATCGGCGACTCCCTGAACATGCCCGCCAATCTCATCTCCCACCACTTGCGGGTGCTGCGTAATGCGGGCTTGGTGCAGGTGGAACGGGACGCGTTGGACGCGCGGTGGGTCTATTATTCGGTGAACGAGGAAGCCATTCAGGCGCTGGTGGAGGCTTTCGACGCGTTTTTCGACCTCGGTCGCATCCAGCCCCGCCATCCCACATGCGGCCCCAAGCGCATGAAAGGCAAGCCGACCAAAAAACTCATCGTCAAACCCCTGTGAGCTGACTCACACACTTGAGGCGAGCCCCGGCTTCCCTCTTCTTTTTTGCTCAATACTTCAACAATGGTTGAATTACCCCTATGAAAACGACCATGCCCGACATCATCATTCCCGCCCGCGGCTGCCGACGCAGCCAGAAAGTCCTCGATTATCTCACAGCCCACGAGATTCCCTTCACCCGCATCGACCTGGAGACCCCCGAGGGTCAGGCTCTGTCCGAAAAGCACCATCTGCGAGCCTCGCCCGGCATCCTGGTTGATGGCGAGCTGGTCAATCCCTTCGATTTTCTCATGCAGCCCGGCTGCCGTATCCATGAAGCCGCTCTTTTCCGAAAGCTCAAGCTCATTCCCACAGCAGGAGTTGCATCATGACCAAGGCTATTCCGAAAAAACAGCTTTCGCTGCTCGACCGTTACCTCACCCTGTGGATCTTCCTGGCCATGGCATTGGGCGTGGCCATGGGTTATTTCATCCCCGGCGTCGAGGCCGCGATCGGGCGTTTCCAGGTGGGCACAACCAATATCCTCATCGCGGTGGGCCTCATCCTGATGATGTACCCGCCCTTCACCAAAGTGAAGTATGAGGAATTGCCCGAGGTGTTCCGAAACGTGAAGATCCTGGGCCTCTCCCTTTTCCAGAACTGGGTCGTCGGGCCTATCCTCATGTTTACGCTGGCCGTCATCTTTTTACACAACTATCCTGAATACATGGTGGGGCTCATCCTCATCGGCCTGGCCCGTTGCATCGCCATGGTCATCGTCTGGAACGCGCTGGCCGAAGGGGATTCGGAGTACGCCGCGGGCCTGGTGGCCTTCAACAGCATCTTCCAGGTGCTGTTTTACAGCGTGTACGCCTGGGTGTTCATCACAGTGCTGCCGCAGATGCTGGGCATGGAGGGGGCGATCGTCCAGATCAGCATGGCGGACATCGCCGAGAGCGTGTTCATCTATCTCGGCATTCCCCTCATCGCCGGTTTTCTCACCCGCTATGTGTTGCGGCGGGTGAAGGGGGACGCCTGGTACAATCAGGAGTTCGTGCCCCGCATCGGGCGTCTGACCCTGGTGGCGCTGCTGTTCACCATCATCGTCATGTTCAGCCTCAAGGGTGAGCTCATTGTGCAGATTCCGCTGGACGTGGTGCGCATCGCCATCCCGCTGACCCTCTATTTCGTGATTATGTTCCTGATCAGTTTCTGGATGGGGCGGCGCATTGGCGCGGATTACGCCAAGACGACGACCATCGCCTTCACCGCGGCCAGCAACAACTTCGAGCTGGCCATTGCCGTGGCTGTGGCCGTGTTCGGCATCACCTCGGGCGAGGCGTTCGCCACGGTGATCGGCCCGCTCATCGAAGTGCCTGTGATGATCGGGCTGGTGAACGTGGCGTTCTACTTCCGACGACGCTATTTCCTTGCCGTCCAGCCGGAAGCTGTTTAGCAGACGCCGTGCAGTCTGAGATCATCATCGAACTGTGGGGAGTCGCCACCTGCCGCCGCTATCAGCGCATGCGCCGCGCGGTGCTGGAAGGAGCGCAGCGACTGGGCGTCAACGTCCGGTTGGAGGAGATCAACGACGCCGGGCGTCTGGCCCGCGTGAACCCCCTGCATCTGCCGCAGTTACGCATGGGCGACCGGGTGCTGGCCCGCGGCAATCCCCCATCCACCGACGCCGTCGCCCGCTGGTTGACGGAATCCTGACCCCATGCCACACACGATAAGGAGACGCCCATCCATGTCTGGAGAATTCGTTTTCGTCGATCCCGACTTCGATCTTACTGACGAGACGCCGCAGGCCGCAGCCGTGGCCGCGCCCATGCCCGCGCCCCGCGCCATCGAATGG
>WFTO01000407.1 GCA_015485435.1 Anaerolineae bacterium
CACATAGCCTTCTGCTTGCTTTTCAATGTGAGGGCTTGGAGCATTTTTCGCGGGCGGGGTAAATGTCGCTGTTCCGGCGGACGTGGGCGTGGGAGGAAACAGCGTAGGGGAAGGGCTAGGGGCAGACGTCACCAAAGGGATGGGGGAGCGTTTAGGCGCTAGCTCTGGTTGACGGGCGCATCCAATCCATAGCACGCTGAACAGCAGGCATAAAAGCAAAGAAGTCTGTTTTCCCGACATGAAAGATCTCTCAAAATCGCGTTGAGTAGGGTGCGACGCCGAATTTTCCGACATAACGAGTGGGTTTCTGTCATTGAAAGAGTCGCCTGACTCCCATTAGACGTGCAAGAAACGCTTTATCAACAACGGCATCGGGATGTTACCACAAGGACGCGAGGAACACCATTGGCATTATCACGGGGCGATAAATGTATGAATTTTTACATCTCCACAATTTCTCCATGTTTTCTCCACGATTTCCATGAGAAGTTGTTCTATGCTCACAGTTAATGAGCGTCTCTGCTTTGGTGTCAAAGCCGACACTAGGCGGTCGCTCTACCCCTAAGGACAACATACTGTGACGAACCCCTATCTATACATTCTGAAGGAGATTGCTTTCTGATGTCATCGCGAACCAAATGGATCCTTGCCACTGTGACGCTGGTCATCTTGGCTGCGGCCGGCTTCTATGCTTATCAATCCAATCAACCTGCCGCAGCGGAAGCCGGAGACACGGAACCGGAATTGCAGACGGCCACGGCCCGCCGTGGTGAACTGGTCGTGTCCGCAACAGGCGCGGGAAGCGTCATTCCAGCCGAAGAAATTGACCTCAGTTTTCCGCAAGGAGGTCTGCTAACCGAGATGTTGGCTCAGGTAGGAGACGACGTGCAGGCGGGACAGGTTTTGGCCCGCCTGGATGATACGGATGCCAGGGCGCAGGTGATTCAGGCCGAGATCGCGCTCAAAGAAGCGGAATTGAAGCTAACGCAACTCACCGGCGAACCCGATCCCGCTACCCTGGCGACAGCGCAAGCCAGCCTTGCGGCGGCCCAGGCAGACTTGGCCCGGTTGACCACACCCCCCGCAGAGGCAGATATCACTGCGGCGCGCCAAAACCTCATCAGCGCCCAGGCCGCGCTTAATGATTTACTGACCGGGCCCTCCGAGGAGCAGATCGCCGCAGCAACGGCCGACCTGCAGCTGGCGGAAGCCAAACTAAAACAAGCCCAGGCGGAATATGACAAGATCGCCTGGCGCTCCGATGCAGGGGCGACGCCCCAGGCCCTGGCGCTGCAAGAAGCAACGCTGGCCTATCAGAAGGCCCAGGCCAACTACGATCTGGCGGTGAAGGGACCTACAGCCGACCAGCTGGCAGCCGCCCGGGCCAAGGTCGCGCAGGCTGAATCCCAACTCGACACATTGCTTAATGGCCCTGATCCAGAAGACATTGCCGCGACGGAAGCCAAGGTCGCGCAAGCGCAGGCCCAGCTAGACGATCTTCTCAATGGTGCAGACCCAACCGAGGTGGAACTGGCGCAATTGGCGGTAGACAAAGCTCGCAGCAATCTGGAAGCCGCGAAAAAGAAGCTGGAAGAAACGCAACTACTGGCCCCGGTGGATGGCATCATCACCCAGGTGAAGGCTTCGCCTGGTGAATATGTGACCACCGCCCCCGTCATCACCCTCATCGCAAAATCACACCCCTTGCTGGAGGTGTTGGTGGATGAGACCGATCTGGACAAGGTGGCCGTAGGCTACGAAGCCGAAGCGGTGTTCGACGCCTTCCCTGACGAAACCTTTCATGGTGAGATTACCCGAGTAGACCCCGAACTGACCAGCGCCAGCGGCGTCAGCGCGGTGCGGGCAGAGATGGCGCTGAATGATTACGCCAAGCCCATACCTTTGCCCATTGGCCTCAATGCATCGGTGGAGATCATCGGTGGTCGCGCGACCAACGCGGTGTTGGTGCCCGTGGAGGCTCTACGCGAGATCGAGCCGAGCAAGTATGCCGTCTTCGTGGTTGGCGAGGATGGATCGCCGCAATTGCGCATGGTGGAAGTCGGTCTGCAAGACTTCACCACCGCCGAGATCATTTCCGGCCTGGAGCCGGGAGAGATCGTCACCACGGGCGTCATAAAGACCACAGGAGGCGACAGCAAATGACCGGACAACCCATCATCCAAACCATCGGCCTGACCAAAGTCTATGGCATGGGAGACGCCCGTGTCGAAGCGTTGGCGGGCGTGGACCTGCAAATCATGCCCGGCGAATTTGTCGCCATCATGGGGCCCTCTGGTTCCGGCAAAAGCACGCTGATGAACATCCTGGGATGCCTTGACCGTCCTACCGAAGGACGATATCTATTGGATGGCGAGGATGTCAGCGATCTGGACAAAAAGCAGCTTGCCATGATTCGCAATCAAAAGCTGGGATTCGTTTTTCAATCCTACAATCTTTTGGCTCGAACCACAGCCTTGCAAAATGTGATGCTCCCCATGATGTACCGTCGCCAGAATCGGCTTTCTCACAAAGAGCGAGAGGTTCAAGCCCGGGAAGCGTTGATCGCGGTCGGTCTGGGCGAGCGCATTCACCATCAACCTCAGGAACTGTCGGGCGGCCAGCAGCAGCGCGTCGCCATCGCTCGGGCGCTCATCAACGATCCCATCCTCATCCTGGCCGACGAGCCAACCGGCAACCTCGACACCCGCTCGGGGGAGGAGATCATGGCCTTGCTCCATGATCTGCATCAGCGTGGACGCACCATCGTCATGGTCACCCACGAAAATGACATCGCCGAACACGCCCAACGGGTCATCCACATGCGGGATGGTCTCATCGAAAAAGAGGTGCACAACGGCCATCAGGGAGGCGTGACATGAACTTTTCTGAAATTATCCACGTCGCCTGGGAGGGTATCGCTCGCAATGCCGTGCGTTCGCTCCTCACCATGCTGGGCGTCATCATCGGCGTGGCCGCAGTGATCGTCATGATCTCGGTCAGTGCGGGCACCGAAGCCGCCATTGCCGACCAAATCAACGGATTGGGCGCAAACCTGGTCTTCGTGCAGGGCGCATTTGGCCCCAACCGAGATCAAGGCGTGCGTTTGACGTATGATGACGCCATGGCCATCGCCGAACTGCCCGATGTGGCGGGCATGGCTGTGGAAATGCCCGCCACCCAAAACGTCAAGGTGGGCGGCACCCTGTTGGAAGACGTCTCTGTGCTGGGCACCACGCCCGATTTCCCCTCGGTGCGAGAATATGAGGTCGACCGAGGGCGATTCTTCAATCAGGCCGAGGTGGACCGCAAGATTAAGGTCGCGGTGCTGGGCTCAAAGCTGGCCGAAGAACTATTCGGCGAGGAAGACCCCATCGGACAAAAGGTCACCGTGGGCAACCTCAAGCTTACGGTGGTGGGTGTGATGGCCGAACGGGGTGTGGTGGGCGATGTGGATTACGATACACGTCTCTATACCCCGATTTCCATCGTCTTTCAGCACTTTTTGCCAGACCGCTTCGCTCGCGTCATGGGCGATCGGGTGCGGCTCATCTATATCCAGGCCGACAGCGCCGAAGCCATCGACGACGTCATCCTCCAAACCGAACTGCTTCTCTCCAAACGTTACGATATGCCCGTGGAAGACTTGGGCGTCTCCATCAGCACCCAGGCTGACATCATCCAGACCCAAGAAGCCACAACCGAAGCTTTCCGTTCACTCCTGGCCTGGGTGGCTGCAGTCTCCCTCATCGTTGGCGGCATCGGCATCATGAACATCATGCTGGTCAGCGTCACCGAACGCACGCGGGAAATTGGCATTCGGCAGGCCGTGGGCGCAAGCCCCGAAGACATCCGCTGGCAGTTCCTGGCCGAAGCCTTGATGCTCAGCCTGGTGGGCGGCGTCATCGGCGTGATGCTCGGCGTAGGCGGTTCCATCCTCTTCGGCAAGATGGGCGACATGCGCACCGTCATCGTGCCCACATCCATCCTCCTGGCCTTCAGCTCGGCCGCAGCCGTCGGCGTTTTCTTCGGCTTCTACCCCGCGCACAAGGCCGCCCAACTCGATCCCATCGAAGCGCTACGTCACGAATAACCGACAACCTGACAGTGATTTCATGCCCGTTTTGGCTGATGGCATCACACAAAGACAATTGACGCAACACAGATTCACCGTCACCAACCGTTATCCGACAGTCCTCCAATCTCTCCATCTCCAGTACCGAAATACCATGAAAAAATACACTATCCCCATCCTCATGTTGATCCTTGCTCTCTCGTTGGCTGCATGCAGTAGCAGCGAAACCAGCGGGACCACCGAAAACCCTGCCGATAGCGCCACATCTTCATCTACCACGACCGCCTACGACCTCACCGCGTCCCAGCTGGCCCTGGGCATGTTACAGCTTGCAGAAAGTGGCGAGTCGCTCACCATCGACCAGGCCAAGGCCCTGCTTCCTTTGTGGCAGGCTTACATCAACCTGACGCAAAGTGACGCCACGGCCCAAATGGAGCTAGAAGGGCTCGCCAAACAGATTCAGGGGCTGCTCACACCCGAACAGCTCGCAGCCATCCAGGCCATGAACATCGATGATGCCGCCATTGAGGCTTACATCACCGAAAATGGCATCAGCATGCGCGGGGTCATGGGCAAAGGTGGCGCGGGCACCGGGACTGGGCCCGGAGCTGGCGGCGGTCCGGGAGGAGGCCTGCCCGGTAGCGGCGGCGGGCCCGGCGAAGTCAGCCCTGAGGTGCGAGCCACCGCCATCGCCAAACGCCTGGGCGATGACCCCGACGCCTTGCGCAGC
>WFTO01000408.1 GCA_015485435.1 Anaerolineae bacterium
GAATAACGATCAAGATAGCGTGCGCTTATTGGCTCCGGATGGCGTGACAGAGGTGGATAGGATGGATTATCGTCACACAAAGACAGATAAGCCTTGGGCGCGGGTACTAGATGGTGTGGGAGAGTGGACCGATAGCTTTTCGCCCAGTCCGGGACAGCCGAACTTGCCGCCAGCGATCCCCCCAACGTTTACGCCAACCCCAACGGTCACGCCCACTGTCACCCCAACGCCGACCATCACGCCCACGCCATCACCTACTTTCACGCCTGCGCCTGCACGTTATGTGGTTTTGAACGAATTTCTTCCAGCTCCCTTCAACATTGATTTCAATGGCGATGGCGAGGCCAATCTTTTGGATGAATACATTGAGCTTTACAATCCTCAAGGGTCGCCAGTAAATCTGGATGGTTGGCATGTGGATGATCGTCCAGGGGGTGGAAGCCGTCCCTATACGTTTCCTCCGGGGACGTCAATACCAGCCCATGGCTTTTTGTTGCTTTTTCGAAGCGATACAGGGATTGCTTTAAATAATGATGCCGATAGTGTGCGTCTGTTGGATCCTACTGGCCACGTGGTTGATATGTTCTGGTATGAGGAGACCAAACGGGATATTCCTTGGGCGCGCATCGAAGATGGTGTTGGGGGATGGACATTGCTTTATCCCCCCAGCCCAGGGGGGCCAAACATCCCTCCGACGCCCACGCCGACGCCATTGCCAACACCTCTTCTTGGACAGGTCGTGCTTAATGAAGTGTTACCCGCACCTCGCAATCAAGATTGGGATCAGGACGGAAAAGCAAGTTATGATGATGAATGGATAGAGCTCCTATATCGGGGTGAAAGAACTATTGATTTGCGTGGTTGGCGACTTTGGCGAGGTCCATTGGATGAAAATGGCATTCCCACGGGAAGTTACTATCAATTTCCGGCGGGTTCTATCATGCAACCAATGAGCTTGATGGTGGTTTTTCGGCGACAAAGTCGTCTTGCACTTCCGGCCAGCCATGGCGTGATCAGTCTGGTAAGACCTACTGTTGACGGATGGCAAGTAGTAGACACTTTTTCGTGGGATCGATCGCCAGGTCTTGATCGATCGTTCAGTCGCTATCCCGATGGGGAGGGACCGTGGTTGCGCATTTTTGTGACGCCCGGACAACCTAATCGTCCCTTCCCGCAGCCAAAGTACACGCCGCCAACTCACTTTCAAAAACCTGCGCCGATCTCTCTGTCATCTCTGAAACAAGCTTATCAGCTCCCTGTGGGCCAGGTTGTAACTGTCGAGGGGATCGTCACGGCACCTCCGGGCGTGATTGGTCGGCGCGTTCTTATCCTTCAGGACGCGTCCGCGGGGTTAATGGTGTATTTGCGGCGAGGGCGTTTTCCTGCTCTATCGGAGGGTGATTTGGTGCGGGTGACGGGAGAGCTTCAAGACTTTCACAATCAACGAGAACTGGTGCTGGTCAATGCGAAAGGGCTGACGTTATTGGGCGCTCAGCAATCCATGACCGCCCAATTTTTCCGAACCGGGTTGGTGACGGAGGGGATGATGGGCATGTTGGTACAAATTGCAGGACGTGTTGTCAGGATGGAGAAGGATGCACTTTGGCTAAATGATGGCAGCGGGGTTGTGATGGTGCGTCGTCCGAAGCATGCCACATGGGCGATGCCGACATTGACGACAGGGATGATGCTTTCTGTCACCGGGATTGTGTCGCGGTTTAATGATGAGCTTTACCTGCAGGTGCGATCGCGTCAAGAAATAAGCCCGCCACCGGGCGTCTTGCCGGTGACGGGCAGGCGGTGAAGGAGCCGATGTTTGAAGGTCTAGCTTGTTTTTTCTGATCGTTGGGCATCGACAACGGCCAATGCGGCGATGTTGACGATGTCTCGCGTTTCCGCGCCCGTGGGAATCACATGGAAAGGTTTACCCATGCCCACGAGTATGGGACCAACAGCTTCGGCTTTTCCTAACTGAGCGATGAGTTTATAGGCTGCGTTAGCTGCATCGAGGTTGGGGAAAACCAGTACGTTAGCGTCTTTAACCTGACTGAAGGGGAAGTTTTCTTCTATAAGATTAGGGACAACTGCGGTATCTGCTTGCATTTCGCCATCGACGACCAGATCGGGACGCCGGGCCTTGATGAGCTCGACAGCTTGTTTCACTTTCTCGCTTTGGGGATAGCGTGCGCTACCGAAGTTGGAGAACGAAATCAGGGCTATTCGCGGTTCGATGTTGAAAGTCTTGGCGACTTTGGCGGCGTCAATGGCGATGTCCGCCAGTTCTTCGGCGGTGGGATCGACATTGACGGTGGTGTCGGTAAAGAAGTAGACTTTCTCACGAACGATCATGAGATAGACCCCGCTGACGATGTTCACGTCTTCGGCGGTGCCAAGCACCTGTAAGGCTGGGCGTAGGACCTCAGGATAGCTGGCGGTGAGCCCACTCACGGCCGCATCCGCGTCTCCCATTTCTACCATCATGGGAGCCAGATAATTGGGGCGACAGATCAGTTGTCGAGCTGTGGTCAGCGTAACCCCTTTGCGTTGCCTCAATTCGAAAAGTCGTCGGGCGTATGACTCGATTTTTTCGCATCGGTTGGGATCAATAATGGTTGGCTTAAACGCCAGCTTCAGATTATTGATTTCATTGTGGATGACCTCTGGACTTCCGAGCAGAATTGGGTCTGCAATGCCTTCCTGAACCAAGGCGTAGGCGGCTCTGATCATCTTTGGGTGTTCGCCTTGTGCCAGCACCACGCGTTTGGGGTTGTTTTGGGCTTGTCGAATGACGTGACGCATGACGGTCATGCCCAACCCCTGGCGCGCGCGTAGTTGGTCTGGGTAGGTCTCGAGGTCGATGCGTTTTCGAGCGACGCCGGTTTCCATGGCGGCTTTGGCCACCGCTGGCGCCACCCAGGTAAGCACTCGGGGATCCAAAGGTTTGGGGATGAGGTAGTCTTTGCCGAAATGGAGATAATCTAGCCCGTAGGCTTTCAGCACACTGTCTGGCACATCCTCGTGGGCCAGGGCTGCTAATGCCTTGGCAGCGGCGACTTTCATTTCCATATTGACGTTGGTGGCCCGCACGTCTAACGCGCCACGGAAGATGAAGGGGAAGCCCAGGACGTTGTTGACCTGATTGGGGTAATCGCTGCGACCGGTGCCCATGATGACATCTGGACGCGCTTCGTGGGCGTCTTCCCAGGTGATCTCCGGATCGGGATTGGCCATGGCAAAGATGATGGGGTTTTCGGCCATGCTTTTCACCATGTCTTTGGTAACGACGTTGGCTACAGAGACGCCCATGAAGACGTCTGCGCCTCGTAAGGCGTCGGCCAGAGTGCGTTTGTCCGTCTCGATGGCAAAGCGTTCTTTGTAGGGGTTCATGCCCTCCTTCCGTCCTTTGTAGATGACCCCTCGGCTATCACACATAATAATGTGTTCTCGTTTCGCTCCCAGGGCGATATAAAATTCTCCGCAAGCGATGCCTGCAGCGCCAGCGCCGTTAATGACGATGATGATATCTTCGATCTTTTTCCCTACAATTTCGAGCGCGTTTAGCAGGCCAGCGCCGGAAATGATGGCGGTGCCATGTTGATCATCGTGGAAGATGGGGATGTCTGTGGTGCGTTCCAATTCTTCTTCGATGTAAAAGCATTCTGGCGCTTTGATGTCTTCGAGGTTGATGCCACCGAAGGTTGGAGCGATCAGTTGTCCGACGCGAATGATTTCGTCGGGGTCTTGCGTATCGACTTCGATATCGAATACATCCACATCTGCGAAACGCTTGAACAGCACGCCCTTGCCTTCCATGACGGGTTTGGCAGCCAGTGGCCCGCGATTTCCCAACCCTAAAATGGCCGAGCCATTGGAAAGAACGGCAACGAGATTGCCTTTTGCCGTATAGTCGAAGGCTTTGTTAGGGTCTTCAGCGATTTCGAGCACTGGTACGGCGACGCCTGGTGTGTAGGCGAGGGAGAGATCACGTTGGGTGAGAAGAGGTTTGGTGGGGGTGACTTCGATTTTTCCTGGTTTCCCCATGGTATGATAACGAATGGCATCATCTTTTAGCGACATGTTGTTACTCCTTTTGGGGTGACAGCGGTTATTTACCGTCTGTTTGGTTGTGTTTTGGCTTGGGAGGAATGATGTATGAAATGAGAACAAAATTCTACCATTTTAGTGTCGCGCCATTCTTTTCTTTCTGACTATGATGAATATCAGTTATGCTTGGAGCAATGAGAACGCCGTCTCGAGAAGGGGTGTGAACGAGACGGCGGCAGGTGTCGGTGGGGGTTGGTTATTGGGTTTGTTGGATGGCTCGGAAGATGGCCTCGGTTCCGAAGTCGAGTGCTTCTATGGGGATGCGTTCATCTGCGGCATGGATGGTGGCTCCAAAGTTAAAATCAGGGGGGAGTTTCATCGGAAGGAAGCCGTATGTCTGTATGCCTAGCCTGGCAAAAAAGCGGGCGTCTGTGACGCCATTTTGTAACAAGGGTAGAGGAATCGCTTCGGGATCGAGCTCTCGAAGGATGTTCCCCAGGGTTGAAAACCAGGTCATGTCTGGTTCTGGTGGACCCGGGTCATGTCGGAGCACCTGGAATTCTACATCTGGTCCCACTATGTGTTGAAGTTCGCGAATGAAATCATCGGGTGTTTGTCCTGGCAAGATGCGGCCATCTAGTTCGACGATGGCTTCGGAGGGGATGACGTTGATTTTATCGCTGCCGTGGAGGATGGTAGGGCTTGCGGTGTTGTGGAGCATGGGATCAAATAGGCGCCCGCGTTCTCCCAGCAAGTCGAGCGTTTTATCTGTGAATCGAGGGTTTAATAGCTGGCGTAGGATAAACCCACTCAGACCTCCCAGTTCATTTGCCATGGTTTGGAACATCTGGCGAGGGATGGGGGTAATGTGTACAGGTAATCGTTGGTGGTTGAGTTTGATGAGCATGTCGCCGAGTTTGGCCATAGCGCCTCCGCGAATCGGCATGGAGCCATGACCAGCTGGGCCGCGCAAAATGGC
This sequence comes from Anaerolineae bacterium, assembly GCA_015485435.1. GTDB lineage: Bacteria > Chloroflexota > Anaerolineae > J102 > J102 > M2005. Next base: position 5,024 of record WFTO01000408.1, read on the forward strand.
GCGGGTCCAGCAAATTTGTTTTTCTGCAACCTGGATGGGATAAAAGCGTCGGTTGTTGACATGGAGGGTGAAGCCTCCGAATTCGCCGATGGCAAATTTGACGCCTGCGAATAGGTCGGGATGCTCTTCGACCAGAAATTTGGCGCCCATGTTCCCCCCGGCTTCTTCGTCGCTGAGCAGTACGAGAATGATGTCGCCTGGCAGGCTGAGGTTTTCGGCTTTCGCGCGCAATAGGGCGGCTAGCATCATGGTCACGCCACTTTTCATGTCCAATGCGCCGCGTCCCCAAATGTAATTATCAATGATTGTGCCTTCGAAGGGGGGATGTTGCCAGGTTTGTCCTTCTGTGGTGACGACGTCGACGTGTCCCTGCAGAAGCAACGGGGAGGCATCCCCACGGCCGCGTAATCGGGCGATCAGGTTGGGGCGGTTTGGGTCTTTGGCAAGGATTTGTGTGGGGATGCCAGCATCGGTTAAGAGTTGATTGATGAATGCAATGATGGCTTTTTCGTTGCCTGGCGGGTTGGTGGTGTCGAATTGAATGAGGCGTTGCAGAAGTTCAGCTGGGCGTTTGTAGATGTCTGAGGCCATGATTATGTCTTTCCACGGGGGTTATGAATGGAGTAGTTTCAGGTGGTCAGGGGGGAGTTGTGATAGGTCATCGGGCCAATCGATGTCTTGGGCGATGGTGGGGGCTTCGTAAAGGATGGGATGGATGCCTGTTTTTTGGGCTGCCAGGTAGTGTTTTTCAAAGCTATTGGGGCCAAAGGCGGTTTGGATGATGTGTGGTGGTCGCAAAAGGAGCGCGTTGGTGCCAGTTTGGGTGGTGTTTGGGGCGATGATCACCGTTTTTGTGTGATGTTTCGCTAGTTGTGCGAGTTGCTGGATGTCTTCGGGTTGCAAGAGCGGGAGGTCTGCAGGTAGAAGGAGTAGTGCGTCGCAGTGGCGCGCCTGCGCCCAAGCGCTGGCCCTGGCCGCTGCAGCGTTGTACCCCTCGGGCGTTGGCTCAACGATGCGTTCGCAGTGGTATTGAGCGGCCAGGGCCAGCGCGGTGGGGTCGGCTGAGACGACCCCACAAGCCTCGGCGGCATGGCTGGCCTGAATGGTGGACAGTACGTGGTCAAGCATCTTGAGCGCCAGGAAACGGCGGGATGTGTCGCCGAGGCTTGGGCGCAGGCGCGCCTTCGCTCGATCTAACGGCTTCATTGGAACCGCAATTGCCAGTTTCATAAAACGCCTTCCAGAGAAGAAGCATGAGTGGGAAGCACTCCGGCGCCATAAAAGGAAATCTCCATCCGCTCCATCCATCGGAAAACCAACGATTGTTCTTCCTTTGACAGCTCCCTCTGCCAGGCCGACAACCGCGTCATCACATCCTTTTCGCGGGATGCTCGCTGTTTTTGACTGGTCATTCTGCTGTAACGATATAACAAGCTGGTAGATGCTGAAATGACGCCCAGATCTAAACTGTTACACAAACGAGCCAACTCATCTTGTGGATATAATGAAAGCCATTCATAAAAAATAAGATAATGCCTTTTGCCTTGAAGTTGTGACAGTGCAACCCGATTTTCGACAGCCCACCAAACGACCAAGGCTTCGAATTCATCTGAAATCTGTTCAATTTCTGTTACCCATGGCCGTAAAAAATCCTCCACCAATGCTTCTTGACCAAGAAGGTCCTGCGCCTTGGCAGGCCATCTGGCTTTGACCCGATAAGCCATCGAGTTGATCACGGCGGCCGGGTGACGCATCAGGAAAATCAGCGTTGGCTGGAATTGTTCAGCCACAAATCCTAACATCATGTTTGCGCGGATGACCTTGATAAGAAATCGTTTCGGGAAAAAACTTGTACGCGAATAGTCCGTAAGATAGGTCCTGATTTTGCCGCGCAATACATCTTCCCAAAAGGCCCGCCATTCAGGCGCATTGGCCTTGGGACGTAGATATTGACGTTTGAACGCGGAAGGCGTCAGGCCTGCAGGCCACTGCATTAATTCTCGATATGTTATCGAATTGCGAGGATCCAGCGGTTCAAAAATGAGTTGCGTTTGGGGTAACGTGGCCAATATGTCAGCCAACCAGGTTGAGCCGCTCCGACCAGAGGATGCCAAAACAATGGAAGACGATGGCTGCGGAGGGGCGGAGGCGACAAATAAAGCCCGTTCACCTAACCGGCGGGATTCCACCCAGGCGCGCTTCAACAAAGGAGTTGCGCCCGGGGTGCGGCTCGCTACGCCCTTAATCAACTTCTTCAACGTCATGGTGCCATCCATCCTTGCAATTAGACGACATACTACACCTCTATTGCTCCTGTAAGTTGCTTCAAAAACTGTAAAACCTTAGTGGCCAACCTTCGACGTTCGCTCTTGTTGCGCATGATGCTGTCTGTTACAAAAGGCGTTATGCCTAACCTTTTCACCTCGGCCGCAAGTGAGCTATCAGCTTCGTCCAAAACAAAACCCTCGATAAGGTCAGCGTAATACTGGGCCACGCCCAGTGCACTCACCGCCATCCCCTGTTCTTTCATCATCTTTGCAGCAGGCCCCTTCAGCGCTTGCCCTCCAATGATAGGGCTAACAGCAATCGTTGGTTTGGACGTTATCCATTCGCGCACCCCAGGCAACGACAAAATGGGGCCAATACTGACGAAAGGATTGGATGGGCACAGAATAATTCCATCAGCCGCTTGCAATGCCTCCTGCACCGATTTACTGGCACGAGCTGCATGCAAGCCGGCCAGACGCATACCCAACATGGTAGGTTTCGTTCGGCGTCGAACAAAATATTCTTGAAAGGGCATCTCCCCTTCCGGTGTAATGATCACAGTACGCACCGGTTGATCGGACATGGGTAAAACTGGATGCCAGACGCCCAATCTTCGCGCCAAGTTTCTCGTCACCTCTGTTAACGACAAGCCGGCATCCAGCATCGATCGGCGAAGCAAATGTAAAGCTATATCCTTATCTCCTAGCAAAAACCAAGGATCATGTCCTAATCGTTGCGCTTCTTCCAGAACGCGAAAACTTTCGTTGGCGCGTCCCCAACCTTGCACCGGATGGTTGACTTCAGCCAAATTATATAACACGGTATCGATATCCGGACAAATCATTAAGCCGAGATGCTCAAAATCATCGCCGGTATTGACAATAATGCTGAGCTGTTCCGGAGGCAATAACTGGGCAAGTCCATGGGCGAGCTTAGCCCCACCAACGCCTCCGGCGAGCGCAACGACTTTGCCATCAAACCAAGAACCTTGTGGGTTGCTTACATCCAAAGGATAACCTCCTCTAAGGGTTTGCGAGAAGACGCCCCCTCTTCCGCTGGATACCCCAACGAGAGGAGCGCCAGTGGCTCCCAACGCTTGGGAAGACCAAGAGCGCGATGGACTTCATCCGCGGCAAACAATGGCGCACACATCCAGCATGTGCCCAGGCCTTCATGCGCGGCTGCCAACATGAGGTTGCCCAATGCGAGGGAAACGCTCTGGACGCCCATAATCCATTCATTCCTTTGGCGGAATGAGTCGGGGTAATCATCCATATCCTCCATAGAAAGACAACCCAAAACCAACACTGGCGGCTCAAGCAGCCTTTCACGCGAGCGCCTCAGACGGGCTTGGATCACCGTTTTGGGAAGCCCATCTTTCATCATATCTCTCTCCCACCGATGGGACATCGCTTGCGCTAATACGCGCTTTTTGTCAACATCCGTAATCACCACAAATCGCCAGGGTTGACGATTATGCGCGCTGGGCGCCCAGTGCGCTGCCGTCAGCAACCGCTCCAGCGTAGCCCTCGGCACCGGCTCCGGGCGATACCGTCGGATGCTCCGGCGTCCAAATACAGTGTGCCAAAAAGGATCATGTAACATAGCATGATTATAGCCGTAACGCCCCCGCCGGACCAATTCCTTGATGATTCTTCAATTCTCAATGGATGAGTTGTATAAAGATTGGCCAACCCTTTTGCCTGCGGTACAATGAATTCTGAACATTTGCAACCTGCGAGATGCCCTATGCTTGGACTTGTCCTGCGAAGTACCACCACTACCTTCACCTTCGGTCGCACTATTCGCGCCGATATCATGCCCGCCTTTGGTGATTTGGTCAAAGCGCAGCTTGAACAAGTCACCCTGTACGGATTGGTCTACGAAATATGGATCGCTGACGATCCCTTTGTAAGGCAGATTGTCGCTGCTTCAGAAACCATGTCTTCAGAAAAAGTGGAGGATATGCGTCAACGTCGGCAAGTGCCGGTCGAAATTACAGCACTGACCATCGCATTTCGTCGTGGCGAACGCTTGACCCAAGGCATTCCACCCCATCCACCGACGGCGCTGCAACCAATTCATGCTTGTTCCTGCGTGGAAATCCGCGAAGTGTTGGCTGAATTCGCGTTTTTACGGATGATTCTCAATTGTAGCGCCTGCCCAACTGAAGAATTGCTAGTCGCAACGCTTTTACGCGCGGCGGAATGTCAGCTGCCAGGACAAGAACAGACGTATTTAACTCAAGGTGGTCGAGAACTCGTCCGCCTGCTACATCACGATCCAATGCGTCTCGATGCCATCTTGCAACGACTCGCCCACGCGGTGGAGGCTATCAATGAGCGATGATA
>WFTO01000409.1 GCA_015485435.1 Anaerolineae bacterium
AAGCAACGGGGTTGACCCCGCGGCCAATAAGTGAAAGCGCGTTCGGCAAAATCCGAACGACAGGCACAAATGCTGGCAAAACGACCTCTAAAGAGGCCATGGGGACGCCCGCCGCAAAAGAGACCACAACTTGCCCCTCTTTCAGTCGAGGAGCAATCGTCTCAAGAGTGGGTAAGACGGCCTTGGGCGGTGTGGCGATAAGCCAAAGGTCCGCTCGGCAGCATGCATCTGCCAGAGGACAAACCTTGAGCCCAAATTCACGTTGCGTGCGAGCGCCCCGCTGAGGGTCCGGATCACAGACCATCAGCTGGCGGGAGGATATCCCCGCAGAAAGCAACCGCTGGATGAGAATACGTCCAATCACCCCGACGCCGATCAGGGCGATTTGTTTTCTGGCAAGAGGCTCGATGTTTACGTCAATTGGATTCATGCCTGTACGCCTTTTGTCTTGGGAATTGTTGTTTCGGGCTGTATGGGGTCGCTATGAAGCCGAAAAAGCCTGAAGTAGCTGCATTACTCACGCCATTGACAGATCATCACTGGCACATCCGCTTTATGAACCACATCATCGACGGTTGAGCCCAGAAGTGCGGTTAAAAAGCGACTATGACCATAAGCGCCCATTAAAATCAAATCGACACTTTCAGCCTCGGCCATTGACACGATCTGCTCGGCGACATGGCCTTTGACCAATCGCCGTTCCGCGGCCACGCCTTTTTCTCGAGCCAACACCGCGGCCTCAAAACTGGCGGCCACCAACGTTTCTCGCCCATCATCCACGGTGAGCACAATGAGCCGACGCTCCTTTTCAAGCGCCAGATGCACGCCCACATTCAATGCGTCTCTGGCCCGATCGCTCCCGTCATAGGCCACCAACATGGTGTTCAGGGGACGAGGATCGCTGACGGTGGCCAGCACCGGTCTGGGAGAATGCCGGACGACCGTCTCGAACACTGAACCAAACCACGGGCCTCGCCAAGGAGTTCCGGCGCCTCTTCGCCCCATGACCACCAGGTCCACTTGATTGGCATAGTCTAGAATAATCTGACTGACCACGCCCGACTCGAAATAGGTGTCGATCTCCACCCCTGCGGCCAAGGCTTGCTCTCGCAAATCTCTGAGCGCCTTTTCTCCCTGACGGCGGAGCTGGGCTCGCATTCGCTCTGCTTGTTCAAGCAATACCGGATCACACTCCGGCGATAGGGGGTCCATGACGCCGGTGACCGTCCAGCACGGAGCGTAAATCAACCGTTCATCAGCAATGTACAGCGCCATCAATTTCGCCCCCTCCTCTTCGGCCATGGCCAGGGCGTGTTGTGCAGCCACCCAGCTGTCACTGGAACCGTCAATGGGAATGAGGATGCGGTCGAACATGACTTACCTCCCTTGGTCATCTCTGACCAATGACATCAATAACGTGAAATCGGAGATAGGATGTGTTACAACGTTCCGATCTGCGCCAGGATGATTTTCTGAACTGACCATGCAGATGAACATGAAAGAAGGTGGAAGTAGAGAGAGGCGTCCATGGCTTCGGTCATGCCCATCCTTCCCTTCATGTTCATCGTCTCACCTCATGTTTTGCATGCGGAGGGCGATTTCCGACTATATCATCGGAATTGACGTTCCATAAACGGCGCAAGACCAGAAGGTCATGAACAAGTTATTAGCGAAGGATTTTCGGCTTGACAAGCCATTGCAAATAAGCGCTACCCGCGCGGACATCTCGCCAGCGGTCAGCATCCACACGCAGGCTGGCGATGGCCGCGGTGGGCATGCGAACATTACCGCCACAAAGGAGGGCAATGGTATCTTCCAGGCCGGGATTATGGCCAACCAGTAACGCAGTTTCCGTTTTCTCCGGCAAGTCGCGGACAACAGACAATAACATCGTGGGAGAACCCAAATAAATCCGGTCATCAAAGGTCAGTTGGCCGCGAAAGCGGGATTCTCGGGCCACGAACTCGGCGGTCAGGCGCGCCCGCATTGCCGGCGAACTCACAATCCACTCAGGCAGAAGATGGTGATGAGCCAAAAAAGAGGCCATCATCGGTGCGTCTCGTTGCCCGCGCGCATTGAGCGGTCGATCGAAATCAGATTGATGATGGGTGCTCCAGTCTGATTTCGCATGCCGCATAAAAAGGATGGTTTTCATCAAACTACTCCGTTACGGGAAAACAAGAAGGAAAGGAGGTTTGTTCCCATCCGTATCCTAATCCTTTTCCCTGCGCCTGGCAACTCGCGACATTCGGCTGAGCGGAGGACGGCGTCCTCTTACGGCTGCGCTCGCAACCATATCGACACAGCCGCCGCGCGGCTGTTCACCCCAAGCTTTTCGAATATCGCCTGTAAATGTCTTTTGACCGTATTAGGAGAGATGAACAAGGTTTGAGCGATGGCTTTATTGCTCATGCCCTGGGCCAACAGAGACAGAACTTCTCGTTCGCGAGGCGACAGAGCGTCGATAGGAGAGGGCGTCTGCGTTTGTTCCACCACTCGTAGCGCCGCGGCTTGAAACGCCTGGCGATCAAAGGCCTGCTTCTCAAAAAACGCTGCAGGACGATGCTCGCCCATGATTCTGTCCAGCGCTTCTGGAGTGGCGATGCCGCTCACCAGGATGGCGGGCACCTCGCGAGCCTGCATCCGGGCCAGTAATCGCAATCCATCCTCATTGCCCATAGGGTGGCGAGTGCTGGCCAGGGAAATATCGAGCACGACCAGGGAAAAACGATGATCGCGCAACGCTACCAGGGCCTGTCCATAACTTGCTGCGGACTCAACTTCCAACCCGATATCATGCAGCAACTCAGCCAACAGACTTCGCCAACCTGCATCATCCTCAACCAGAAGCGCCCGACCTACGCTCTCAGATGTTGATCGCGGCTCTGAACGGTGCAAAGTACGACGATCATCGTGCACAAAAAAATTCGACTCAGCCAGCAACTCCTGCACCAACGCCTTGAATTCCCGTCGACTGAATCGATTTTTTTCTAACAGCGTGATGGCGCCATAGTCACGAAGCGCCGCTACCGCCACGTCCACCGTAGCGTAGCCGGTTAACATCACCGCCCGACAGGCTGGATCCAGCCTTTGCAGGATCGATAGCACCTGCAATCCCTCGCGATTTCGATGATCGCGTCCCGCCAGGGACAGATCGATGACGGCCAGGCGATGGGATTGGGCGCGCAATGAAGCTACGGCCTGCTCATAATCGGATGCGACATCCACGATCAGGCCTGCGTCCTCTAAGAGCTCAGTTAAAATCTGCTGCCAGGCTTCGCTATCTTCGACGATCAACGCCCTTGCTTGGGTAGGCATAAACGATCAGCTCGCGAGTTCGAGTTTGAGAAAAAGGCGCAGCGCTTGGTGGGCACATTGTCGCATTCGCGCTCAATTTTCGCAAGCTCTACATGCCCGTCGCAGAGGGACCCTGTGCCCAGCCAAGCACTTGCTAATGGATTTCTTACATCGTACCGATACAATGAATTGGCTTGTTGTTTCGATCTCGCATTGAGAGAGAGTCTGATTCAGGAGGTGTCTTTGCGCCATGTCCACGCGAACCCAGCATCTACAACAAGAAACCAGAACATTTCAAACAGAAGTCAAGCAACTGTTAGACATCCTGGTTCATTCCCTGTACACACAACGAGAAATTTTCCTCCGAGAGCTGATCTCCAACGCCTCGGACGCCCTGCATCGCATGCAGTTTGAGCTGCTTACCAACTCCGAGGTGCTGACTCCCGAGGCCGAACTGGCGATTCACATTCATACCGATCAAGAGGCCGGGATCCTGAGCATCAGCGATTCGGGCGTGGGCATGACCCATGATGAACTGATCGAAAACCTGGGCACCATTGCGCATTCGGGCGCGGCCCAATTCCTCAAACATCTGCAAGATCAACAGGACGATAAGGAGCCCATCGACCAGATCGGGCAGTTTGGCGTTGGTTTTTATTCGGTATTTATGGTGGCAGAAGAAGTTCGGGTCACCTCACGCTCCTTCCGTCCAGACGAATCCGCCTGGAACTGGATTTCCTCTGGGGAAGAGCGCTATGTATTGACGCCTGCAGAGAAGGCAGATCGAGGCACGCGCATCGACATCCAATTAAAAAAAGACGCCCTCGAATTCGCCGATCCCTGGCGCATCCGCCAGATCATTCGTGAATATTCCGATTTCGTGCCCTTTCCCATCTACATCAACGACGATTCGGAGCCGGTCAACCGCAGGCAAGCGCTATGGAGACAGCCATCTGCCCAAATAACGGATGAGGAAGCGGAAGCCTTCTATCGCCAGCTAACCCTGGACAAGGATCCCCCGCTCGCCCGCATTCATGTCCACACCGACGCGCCGGTGCAAATTCACGCCCTGATGTTTATTCCCGCTCAACTTGATCGCTCGCTATTGGGATTGAAACAAGATTTCGGCTTACGACTCTATTCTCATCAAATTCGCATCCAGGAACGTAATAAAGACCTGCTGCCCGCCTACCTGCGTTTCATCGAAGGCGTTGTTGATTCCGACGACATCCCCTTGAATGTCAGCCGAGAGATGGTGCAAAACCATCGCATCATCCACAAGATCAAATCGGTATTGACCCGTAAAGTGCTGCAAACGCTGACCGACATGGCAGAAAACGAGCCGGAGAATTACGCCAGGTTCTGGAAAGAATTTGGCCTTTTCATCAAAGAGGGCGTAACCACCGACCCGCAAGACCTTGAAAAGCTGACGCCACTGCTTCGTTTTCACTCCACCAAAGGCGACGACGAATGGATTTCCCTATCGCAATACGTGGACCGCGCGCCCGACGACCAGAAAAAGATCTACTACATCATGGGGGAAAGCCGGACCGCTATGGAACGCAGTCCCCACCTCGAATATTTCCGACAACATGACATCGAGGTCTTGTTCTTTGAACATCCCATTGATGCGCTGCTTCCCCAGGCCATTGGCGATTATCAAAAATTCGTCTTTCAAAATGTCGATAGAATCGATGTGACGCCATCGAGCGAGCAAAAGCAGGCATCCGCCCCCCAGGAAGATGGCTTGAACTCTCTCATTGAACGGGTCAAGCAGGTGTTAGGCGACAAGGTCGCGGATGTCCGTCCCAGCCATATCCTGATCTCCCATCCGGCCAGGCTTGCTGCGCCGGAAGACATGCTTGACACCGGGCTTGAACGCATTCGCCGCCTGATGGAGGAGGATTTCTCCGCGCCGACGATGGTTTTGGAACTCAATCCCAATCACCCCATTGTGCAAAACCTGATCCGTCGCCTTGAACGCCAGCAAGAGGATGGCATCATCGACGCCACCATCGAACAATTGTATGAGGATGCATTGCTGATGGAGGGTTTTCATCCTGATCCGGCGCAAATGGTTGAACGCATTCAAAAACTACTGGAAGCGGCAACCAGGATCTAGCGACCTAACCAAAAGGCGGCGAGCGTGTGCCCGCCGCCTTGGTTTCTCTATTCTACGATGCTCAAATGCAATTCGGCCAATTGCCGGGCAGAGATGGGGCTGGGGCTGTTCAGCATGAGGTCGGTGGCTGAGGCCGTCTTCGGGAAAGCAATCACCTCGCGAATGCTGTCTTCCCGAGCCAGGATAGCCACCAGGCGGTCCAATCCCAGAGCAATGCCGCCATGGGGGGGAGCGCCATAACGAAATGCTTCCAGAAGATGCCCGAACTGCTCTCGTGCTTCCTCTTCCGAGATGCCGAGTGCGCTGAACAAGAGGCTTTGATGTTTGGCGTCATGAATTCGGATACTTCCGCCCCCGATCTCCATGCCGTTACAAACGACATCATAGGCATTGGCCAGAGCCTTTCCCGGATCCGACTCAAGCAAGGGCCAATCGCTGGCCTTGGCGCTGGTGAAGGGATGATGCACCGCCACCCACCGCTGTTCCTCGTCATCCCACTCCAAGAGGGGGAAGTCAACCACCCAACAGAAAGCCAGGGTATTGGGGTCGGCCAAGCCGAGCATGCTGGCGAGATGCGTTCTCAGCCAGCCCAGACTTTCTGCCACCACTTCCTTTGAATCAGCCACTGCCAGAATCAAATCGCCTTCGTTGGCTTCGGTCAATTCGATGATGGCGTCCTTTTCCTCTTCAGACAGGAATTTCGATATCGAAGAGCGCAGGCCATCATGTTCGGCCTTCAGCCAGACCAGGCCTTTGGCGCCGCGCTCCTTGACGCCCTCAGTCAATTGGTCGATTTGTTTTCGAGAGAAAGAAGCTGCCCCGGGCACGCAGATGGCTTTGATTTGGCCTCCAGCGGCAGCGGTATTGGCGAAGACGCCAAATTTGCTATGGCGCACCGCTTCCGTGAGGTCAACAAGTTCCATCCCGTATCGCAAGTCGGGCCGATCGCTACCAAAACGCTCCATGGCTTCGTGGTATGAAAGCACAGGGAAGGGCTGTTCTTGAATGCGCATGTCACTAATACGCCCCACCAATTCGATGAGTAACGCTTCAATCAACGCCCGCACATCCTCACTATCCACAAAGGACATTTCCAGATCTAGCTGGGTGAATTCAGGCTGGCGATCTGCGCGCAGGTCTTCGTCACGGAAGCAGCGGGCGATCTGGTAATAACGTTCATATCCCGCCACCATGAGCAATTGCTTCATTTGTTGGGGTGATTGGGGCAGCGCATAGAATTTTCCAGGGTGGATGCGACTGGGAACGACATAGTCGCGGGCGCCTTCAGGTGTGCTTTTCAGCAGAATGGGCGTTTCGATTTCAAGAAAATCCTGGCGATTCAAAAATTCGCGCATAAATGAAATCACCTGATGACGCAAAATCATGTTGCGCTGCATGCGCTCTCGCCGAAGATCGAGATAGCGATATTTCAACCTGATCTCATCGCGAACGGGCACATCCTCGTTGATGGGGAATGGTGGGGTTTTCGAGGCATTCAAAATAACGAGTTCATGAGCTTCCACTTCGATCTCGCCCGTGGCCAAGTTGGGGTTGATCAACCCTTCTGGTCGCGCGGCGACCACCCCTTTGATCTGGACGACAAACTCTGGGCGCACCGTTTCGGCCAATGTGTGCGCAGGTTCTGAGACATCGGCATTGAATACAACTTGCACCAGGCCCGACCGATCGCGAAGATCAAAGAAAATGAGCCCACCGTGGTCACGTCGGCGATGGACCCACCCCGCCAGAGTAACGGTGCGGCCCACATGGTCTTTGCGCAATGCGCCGCAGTTCATTGATTTGAGCATGATGGCAATAAGTCCTCCGAATTTGCTGGCGATATAAACAAAAAACCGCTGGTCGGGCGGAATGCCCGCGCCGCGCGGCGTTGAAAGCAATTATAGTGCTAACCGCACCCGCAGGCAAATCTAATGGCTTTCGATACCATCAATCTCTACAAAACGCTCCAATCCCGCCAAATCTCGATAGATATTGACGGCGGCGCCTGGAAATTGACGTTGGGCCATGCGAGCGACTTTGGCCCCCTGCTTATCCCCGATCTCAAGAATGATACACCCCCCTTGGCGGACGTAGGACGGGGCCTGATCAAGCAAGCGAACGATGTGGTCTAGCCCTTCCGGTCCGCTAAACAACGCTTCGGGCGGTTCATACTCTCCCACCTCGGGCATCAGATGCGCCCGCTCGACCTCAGCCACATAGGGCAAATTGGCCAGGATCAAATCCACAGGCTGGGGCAATGGCGTGAGGAGGTCCCCATGAAGAAAGGTTATCGCTGAGGTCAGGCCAAGCCGTTCTGCGTTTTCATGAGCCACGCGCAACGCTTTTACGCTGATATCAGTGGCGTAAACATGGACAGAGGGTGCATGTTTTGCCACGGCCAAGGCGATGGCACCGCTGCCTGTGCCCACGTCCGCAACCAGGGCGTGGGATATGGCACGAAGCCAGTGCAACGCCCGTTCGACCAGTTCTTCGGTCTCGGGCCTGGGCACCAGCACATCAGGGGTTACACGGAGTTGAAAGTCAAAAAACCAACGTTGGCCTGTGAGATAGGCCAGTGGTTCCCTTGCTGCGCGGCGAGCCACCAGCTCATCGAACCTGGCTATCAGTTCAGAAGGGAGCAATTCGTTTTCATGGGCCAACACCCATGTGCGGTCCACCTGCAAGGCATGGGCCAATAGCAATTCGGCGTCCAGCGCGGCAGTGTCCACACCCGCCTCCTGCAACCGTTGGTTGGCGGTGTACAATACGTCAGCAATCGTAGTCATTGTCATGAACGCGGCATGCGCCTTGTCATGTTGCAACCAGGCTTACTCCAATCTGGCAATC
>WFTO01000410.1 GCA_015485435.1 Anaerolineae bacterium
ATAATGCACTGACTGTCTCGTCATACCACAAGCTGTCCACTCCAAGCCTGTAGACGCGCAAAACGAATGCCAGCCACATCACACCAAGAAATGGCAGCCTGCCCCATATCGTCGCCTTCGTACGCACCTTCCCCATTCTATCAGGCATTTTCGCCCTGCCGAAATCAGGAGGCATCCTTCTGTCCTTTTTTCTTGGCGGCACGAAACTCGTCGATCTTGCTCTTTGGCAGGATGCTAGCCTCTTTCTCGGCGATTTGTCGCATGGCGCCTTGCTCTGAGGGCGTCATGCCCCCCAAACTGTCTAAAACGGCCACGTTAGAGATGACACGGAGGGTGTCTTCGCTACCACATTGCGGGCATGACGGCACTACGGCTTCCTCTGCTTGGGTCATGGTGCGCCAAAGTTTGGTAAAGCGATGCTGACACGTCTGGCATTGATATTCGTAAATGGGCATATCGCCTCCATGGAGGGTTGAACGACCTTGAAAACAGGCAAAAGATGGCTATTGAAAGGCATCCAAGGCCGTTTGCCATCGGCCATATTCTTTGCCATTCAAGGGGTCGTACAAGATAACCAACAACGTGGTTTCAGTTTCTGGCAACGATTGCAGGGCTAAATTATATGCGTCCAACACAATTTCATTTTCGCGCCAGTAGATACCGGGATAAGCATTGTATACAGGATAGCCATCTTGTTGAGCAAGAAGTGAGCCGTCAGGGGTCAACAGCCGGGTAGAGACCTTAAAGTCCAGCGGGGAAGAACCAGCTTGCCACCAAAGCATGACGCGTAAAGAGGGGCCACTTCGTGGCGTGCGGGATATAACTTCCCAGCCGATCAAGGAAACCTCGGGCGTCAGCTGCTCATGCATACGATGTCTTGGATTCCATGCTGGCGCCTCACCCGCAGGCCAAACGCGGATCAACGCTCCCTGGGCGCCCAACGAGTAGCGTTCAGGTAATTTTGCCAAGGGCCTTGTCGTCAAAGTGGGGCGTCCTGCGATCACACTCTTTTCGATTTCGGATAAGCGCAATGCATCATCGTCAGCGGCGATCGTTTGCACCTTCGGGGCCAAGCGACGATCATATTGAAAATAGCGGATGAGGGTCATTTCGCCCAGCAATCCCACCACGCGACCATCGGGTGCAGCGCTCGAAAGCATGTCAAGACCATAGTCATGAACGGCCCATGCCCGCGCTGGGGGTTGGCTGCGATCTGCTTCTTCCCAATGGGCCAGAGTCGATCGCACCGGCCATAGCAGCAACACGCCCGCTACCAACGCCCTGAACCACAGCTGAGCCCCGGGCCGACCGATCTCAAACGACGTCATCAAACGCCAAAGCGCGTCGAGTCCTAACGCGATCCACAAGGCCATCACAATAAACAAAGGAATGAGAAAAACCTGGATGTCCTGGACTTTATACACGCTGGCAAAAACGAAATCAGCCAGGGCGACGCCGGCCAGAAGAAGCGCCCGTTTTGGGTGTTGCATCCACCATTTCGCAGATAAGAACACAAAGAAAACGCCTATCCACCCGAACTGATCTCGGGCCAATAACAACAGGTCCGTCGGCGTACGGTCGATCCCGAATGGATTCCCAACAATAAAGGCGCTGCCATAACCCCCGCCCAAGATCCATTTCCAGAATCCCAGGTCTGCATAAGTTCCATCTAGCGAGCCCACATGCGCCCGCAAAGGCAACAGGACATAGGTCGCGAGAGGAAGAAGCATGACCAGAAGAGGCGCTCCCCAACGTTTCGGCTCCACAAATAGCCGATTGTCGGTCCAAACCAAAAAGAGCAACAGCGCTGGAAACAGCAAAAAGGTAAGCCGATGATGCGCCAACCCAAGACCAACTGCCAGGGCGCCCACCATCAACCATAACGGCCTATCCTCCGGAGGGGCGTCGCTCCAGCGCAAAAACGCATAGAAAATCAACAGGGTAATCGCTCCCTGAAAGGAATAAACCTCAGCGATAGTCGCCTGAGACCACCACACCGGACTGACCGCCAACATGAACGTGGCAACCAAGGCGGGAATGGCCTTCGCGCCCAACCGCCTTGCGGTTAAGAAGAACAAGACAATGGCCATCGCGGCAGCCAACGCCGAAAAGAGATTCACTCGGTAAGCAGCATCGCCCATGGGGATCAGCCGCGTGGTCAACCAGGCCAGGAGCTCATAGAGCGGATAGCCGGTTGGATGAATGATGGCCAGGGTAGGCACGGCCAATTGCAGCTCCAGAGAGTCATCAAAAATCGTGACGACCGTGGGCGCCAATGTGGCTATATAAAGCGTCAGGCTTGCGATAAAAATCAGTGCCGGAAGAAAGATCTTTCGCATAAAGCAAGTATATCGCATTTCTTTTGCCATCCGCATCTTTCTAAGCTACAATGTTGCCAGAAAAACCCGAACACTTGAGCGCTTTCTTATGTCCAAATCTCGCATCAACTACGTCTGCGCCGAATGTGGCCACAAACAAGCCAAATGGACGGGACGCTGTCCAAAGTGCGGCGCCTGGGACGCCATGCACGAAGTCCTCGAAGCGCCGACATCCAAAAACCAGACAGACGTGCTTGGGCAACGTCCGAAACCACTCCCGCTGACAGCCATCCAAACCGATAATCTTTCACGCATTCCGCTTCGTATTCAAGAATTGGCGCGCGTGCTCGGTGGCGGCATTATGCCTGGTGGAGGGGTGTTGATCAGCGGTGACCCCGGAATCGGAAAAAGCACCTTGCTCATGCAAATGGCAGGAGCCATCGCCCAAAGTGGCCATACCGTGCTCTACGTTAGCGGAGAAGAATCGGCTTATCAAGTCAAGCGTCGAGCAGAGCGACTTCAGTGCGTTCATCCCAAACTCTTCCTTCTCGCGGATGTCGATCTCCACAATATCCTAGCGCATATCGAAACAATGAATCCTGGAATGATCATCGTTGATTCCATCCAGGCTGTTTATTTGAACGACTTAAGCAGTAGCGCTGGAAGCGTCACCCAGGTTAGGGAGTGTGCATCCCAATTGCTACGCCTGGCCAAAGGGAAAAACGTCCCACTTTTTCTGGTCGGACATGTCACCAAAGAGGGGAACATTGCTGGTCCGAGGGTGTTAGAGCACATGGTTGACACCGTACTTTATTTAGAAGGTGATCGATTTCACAGTTTTCGATTATTGCGTTCGGTGAAAAATCGTTTTGGGTCCACCAACGAAGTAGGGGTATTCGAAATGCGCCAGCAAGGCTTACGCGAAGTTACGAATCCCAGCGAGGTTTTCTTGGCTGAACGCTTGCCCCAGGCCTCGGGGAGCGCCATCGCTGTCCCCATGGAAGGCGCTCGCCCCTTGTTGGTGGAAGTTCAAGCCCTGACATCCACGACCGCGTTCGCCCAACCGCGACGCACCACCAATGGCGTCGATTTGAATCGTTTATTGTTAATCACCGCAGTTCTTTCCAAAAGGGTTGGTTTACGGCTTTCGGATCAAGACATTTTCGTCAATGTTGTCGGTGGCTTAAGAATCTCGGAACCGGGCAGTGACCTGGCCATCGCCATGGCCATTGCTTCCAGCGTCCATAATCGTCCCGTCAAGGCGGACATGGTGCTGTTGGGAGAGATCGGCTTGAGTGGGGAGTTGCGTTCGGTCAGCCAGCTGGAACGACGGTTGAAGGAAGCCAGCAAGCTGGGATTTAAGCAAGCGATCATCCCAAGGCTTATCAACAAAGAGGCCAGTTTTGACTTTCCATCAGACATTGCAATCATCCACGCACGATCGCTTCACCAAGCAATTGAAGCTGCACTCATTTAGCCCATGACTATTCCAACCCCTATACACATTTTGAATGTGCCGGTGCATCCAGTCACCTACGAGGATTTTTTAATCATTGTGGGAGACTACATCACACAGGGTCATCCCAGGCAAATATGCACGGCGAATCCTGAATTCGTCATGACAGCCCAACGCATGCCGGAATTCCTTGCCGTCTTACAGAAAGCCGACCTGGTGCTGCCGGATGGTGTGGGCCTGCTGTGGGCGGCCAAGCGGTTGGGGCGCCCACTGCCAGAACGAGTCACGGGTTCAGATGGCATTTACGTTTTAGCGGAGCGGGGAGCGCGAGAAGGATGGCGATTCTTTCTCTTGGGCGCAAGACCAGGGGTAGCGGAAAAAACCGCATCCATCCTTTGCGCACGTTATCCCGGACTTCAAGTTGTTGGCACATATCCTGGCAGTCCCGACGAAAAAGATTACCCAGAGATCGCGCGTCGTATTAAGTCCGTCCATCCAGATATTTTATTGGTCGCATACGGCGCGCCAAAACAGGATCTATGGATTGCAGCACACAAAGATGATTTGCACGTTCCAGTAAGCATTGGCGTAGGTGGTGCGTTTGACCATGTTGCGGGCGTGCGAAAACGGGCGCCAAAACTTTTGATTCGCTTGAATCTGGAATGGCTGTGGCGGCTCATCACCCAACCATGGCGATGGAAACGACAACTGGACCTACCGCGTTTTGTATGGCAGGTGATAAGATATGAGCATCAGCACCGTTGATCCATCCCTGTAAGCATCTCTCGATTCGCTCTCATTCCCTCCATGTACGACCCAGAAGCCGTCATTCCTTCCTTATCCAACCATCGCGTCCTGATCGTCGGCGATCTTGTCCTTGACGAATACTTAATTGGACAGGTAAGCCGACTTAGTAGAGAAGCACCGGTTCCAGTGCTGGAGCAAACTCGCGCCCAATATGTGCCTGGCGGCGCTGCAAATCCTGCAGCGAATGTGCAAAGCCTGGGGAGTCAAGCCTTGCTTGCTGGCGTTATTGGGGATGATGAGGCAGGGCGACGACTATACGATCTCCTCGATGAACGAGGAATCGACCTTACTGGCGTGATTACGGTCCCAAACCGACCAACCACGCAAAAAACCCGCATCGTTGCCGAAGGAGCCTATGTTTTTGCTCATCACCTCGCTCGCGTCGACCGATTGACAAGAGATCCCATCAGCGGCGACCACGAACGTCTTCTTTGCACTCGCATCGAATTGATGACTCCCAACGTCCAGGCTATCCTCGTCTCAGACTATCGATTGGGGGTAGTCACCCCACTCATTGTAGAAACCATACGCCACATGGCGGCAGCCAATAAGGCGCTTACCACAGTGGACACGCAAGGGAACCTAGCCGCCTTCCGAGGATTTGACCTGTTACGTTGCAATGCCAGTGAAGCAATGGGTTATTTAGGCGCCCCATTGAAAAATAATCGCGATTTTGAAATTGCTTTGATGGAATTGGTTGCCAGTCTCGACGCCAGGGCCGCCATTATTACACGGGGCTCGGAAGGACTTTCATGCATTTCCCCTGCCGGAGAGACACTGCACTTGCCCGCCAGCAATCGCACGCAGGTGTTCGATGTAACAGGCGCGGGAGATGTGCTTATTGCAGTCGTTACATTGGCGCTGGCAGCAGGATATGATGTCCTCACCGCCGCAGAATTGGGAAATCGCGCTGCTGGCATTGCAGTGACGCGATTAGGCAATGTCGCCGTCCGCCCCGAAGAACTGTTATAATCTCCTACGTTATGGAAGGAAACAATACAGAAGTCCTGACATCGTTGCTGTTGATCACCACCCTGGCAGCCATCGTCCCCCTGCTGGCGACTCGACTGCAACGCTTTCGTATCCCTATCGTAGTTGGTGAAATCATTGTGGGGATAATCATCGGCAAAAGTGGGTTTCATTGGGTGGCCAGCGATAGCGAAATCATTCAATTTTTGGCCTGGTTCGGATTTATTTTTTTGATGTTTCTGTCGGGGTTAGAATTGGACTTCGGCGCCCTTCTACCTGACAACAAGGACAACATCCCATTTTGGAAACGTCCTTTGGTCATGGCCACGGAAAGTTTTATCATTACCCTGGCTTTGGGTATGTCGGTGGGGTTCTTAATGAAAAACCAGGGCATGACAGATGCCGCCACATTGATGGGGTTAATCCTAAGCACAACCTCCCTTGGCGTTGTCATGCCAATTCTTAAAGAGAAACGACTTGTTACGTCATCCTACGGGCAAACGATCCTGGTTGCCGCACTTTTGGCCGATTTCATCACCCTTTTTCTTCTTTCAATTGACGTTGCATTCATCGTCAAAGGCATTACCCTGGACCTGCTCTTAATTTTGGTCTTGCTTCTCGTTGTTGCGATCTTCCTTCGGGTGGGGAAATTTTTGCTCAGTATTCCCTGGCTGGGGCAGGTACTGCAAGAATTGGCCGAAACGACCGCTCAAATCCGAGTGCGTGGAAGTTTCGCCCTAATGGTGGCTTTGGCTGCATTGGCCAGCGTGCTGGGGGTCGAGGTTATTTTGGGGGCATTTCTCGCTGGCGCCATCGTCAGCATTCTTTCGGATAGGAACAACCCTGTTTTGCGCGAGAAACTGGACGCAATTGGATTTGGATTCTTCATTCCTATTTTCTTCATCATGGTTGGGGTCAATCTCGATCTCAAGGCGCTGCTATCATCCCCTGAAAACCTGATCCTCTTGCCAGAATTGTTAACCGCAGCATTTGTCATCAAATTCGGCGCCGCCCTTGTATTCAAGCCTGCGTTCAGCTGGAGAGAAACGTTCGCCGGAGGCGCTCTTCTCTCCGCCAGGCTTTCGCTTATCATCGCTGCATCGGCCATCACCCTTGATTTGGGAATGATCACGGACGCGGTTAATACGGCCATCATTCTTGTGGCTATTATCACCGTCTCTATTTCGCCCATTTTGTTCGACGTATTGTTACCTCAAAGAGAGGAGAAAAAACGTCACCGAGGCGCTATTATTGTAAGCTCCCGAGAGCTTGGCCTGGCTCTGGCAAAACGCCTGGCTGATTACATGCCGGTCACCATCGTGAGTCGAATGCCCTTCCGAAAATCAGATTTACCCAACCCCAAAATTCATTTTGTTCAAGGAGATGCTCGCGATCCGGCTGTGTTGCGTAAAGCGGGAGCGGAAGAGGTCACGAACTTGATTGCGCTCAGCGCTGAGTCTGCTTTCAACGAGGCCGTCTGCAAACTGGCCTTGCATACCTTCGGCATTGAAAATGTCATCACCTGGCAACCCTATGAACAACATCGGCTAGATCATCTCGAACGCTTAGGGATCAAGGTTATTTATCCTGGCATGGCGACGCTCATGGCGTTGGAAGGTTCTGTTCTTTTCCCCCAATCTTATGATGTCATCTCGCATCAGGCCGAAGATATGGAAATACGCCAGGTGCGGCTGCAAAATCAGCGGTACCATCATAAAGCCTTGAAAGAAGTTCGTCTACCTGGGGATGTGCTGGTAGTTGGCATTCGTCGCAAGGAGGAGCGTTTGATTCCGCATGGCGAAACAGATTTGAAACTTGGTGATGTACTGTTGCTGGTTGGTTCACCGGCTTTTATCGAAGACGCAGTGAGAGTGCTGGAAGAGGAAGAGGGTATTTAAGCGACATTCAAGGTAAAAAAGCCATAAACACTTCATTGCCAATAAAAAACGCTTGCTCCGTCAAGCGGACCCGTTCTTCGTTCCATATAATTAACCCGCGAGCCCTTAGCTTTTCAAAGACATCGGGCCAAACCTGGAACATATCGATGCCGAATCGCTGTCGAAATCGTTCTCTCGGGACCCCGGCCTGGATCAATCTCAGCCCCAACATCATGGTTTCCCCCATTTCCAACGTACGATCAATGGTTTCTTCCATCTCCCAGTAAGGGCGATTGTTTTCAACGCGATGGATATATTCCTCGACGTTGGAGACAACTGCCCGACGCATGCCGCCGAACCAGCTGTGTGCGCCTGGGCCGAACCCCCAATATGGATCGTTTTGCCAATACACCAGGTTATGGCGCGATGCATACCTGGGCAACTTATTTAGGTCCAAGGGGCCTTGTGCCCAATTTGATATCTCATAATGAACATATCCCCCCGTAACCAGCATTTCACGAGCGGTGTCATAAAAATCTGCCGCAAGATCAGGATCCGGTGCGTTCACTTGTCCTCGGGCGACCCATGTAGCCAATGGCGTGTTTGGCTCGACAGATAAACTGTATAAAGAGAGGTGCTCTGGCTGCAGGGCCATTGCCGTTTGCAAGGTTTGTCGCCATTTTTGGGGGGATTGGCCAGGCAAGCCGAACATGAAATCTAAATTGATGTTCTCAAATCCAATTTTTCTGGCAAGCTGAAAGGCCGCAAGAGCTTCATCTGCGCTATGGATACGTCCAAGGAAATGAAGTTCATCATCATGAAAAGATTGCACTCCCATGCTCAAGCGATTGACTCCCAGCGCTTGCAGGGTTAGAAATCGCTCCTGATCGATGGTTCCGGGATTTGCTTCACTGGTGATTTCGGCATGAGGGAGCAGGTGAAATGCGTCATGAATTGCTTGAAAAAGCCTTTCCAAATGCCGGGGCTCCAACACGGTAGGAGTTCCACCACCTAAAAATAACGTTTTCACGGAAGGATTCCCCAACATGTCGCCAACGCGCTCAATATCTGCGGCTAACGTCCGTACAAAATGATCATATTGGCCTTCACGCCCGGCAAAGGTGTTAAAATCGCAATAAGGACACTTTCGTTGACAAAAGGGGATGTGGATGTAAATGGCCAGACTATTCAATGTCGAAACCGAGATGTTACGTGATGTTCGCACCGATCTGTCGCATGGTCTCTACAAACCCTGGAAAGGAATCTGCGGAGCATGCGGCATCTTTCACGATAGTTGAGCCTTCTGCGATCAGGCCAGCAATGGTAAGGGCCATTGCCAATCGATGATCGCCATGGGACCATACTGTTGCTCCTTTAAGTCGCGTTGGCCCATGCACGACAAATCCATCTGGAAGTTCTTCGATGTCGGCTCCCATTTTTCGCAACTCGGTAACGGTTGTGGCAATGCGATCCGTTTCTTTGACGCGAAGTTCTTTGGCATCTTTAACGATTGTTTCACCTCCGGCCTGGGTGGCAATAACCGCAAAAACAGGCAGTTCATCAATCATGGTTACGATTTGATCGCCCTCTACGGTTATGCCGGTCAATTCGGAATATCTGATATGAAGGTCACCTACAGGCTCTCCCCCGCTTTCCTGCCAGTTTTCTAAGTTCACGTTTGCGCCCATTGCTATCAAAGCATCCAACAGACCGCGACGCGTTGGGTTGACGCCCACGTTTCGGATATGGATGTTGCTGTCTGGCGTGATGGCGGCAGCAGCTAACGGAAAGGCCGCAGAGGAGAAGTCACCGGGTATCGTGATGTCTAATGGTTGAAGCGGTTGCTGGGGTTGCTCAGAGCTGATATAAGGTCCTTTTCGCTGGATGGGCGCTCCCATGCTTATGAGCATGCGTTCCGTATGATCTCTTGCTGGTCCCGGCTCTTTGATGACTGTCAGGCCTTGTGCGTAGAGTCCAGCCAAAAGTATGGCGGTTTTTACCTGTGCGCTGGCGATTGGTAGCTCATATTCGATGCCTTTCAGTGGTGATCCGATGATGGCCAAGGGGAGCAGGCGCCCGTCATCCCGCCCGAATATTTGAGCGCCCATTTTTTGTAACGGTTTTGTAACTCTGCCCATGGGACGCTTGCGCAATTGAGGGCTGCCAGCCAGTACGCTGAAGAATTCTTGCCCCGCCAACAAACCCATTAATAAGCGCACGGTTGTTCCGCTGTTAACGCAGTCCAATATCTCTTCCGGCTCACGCAGGCCAAACAGACCTTTGCCATCGATCAGCCATTCACCAGTATAGGATGATTGCACTTCCACCCCCAGTTTTCGCACCACGTCCATTGTGGCCAGGGTATCGCCACTTTGTAATGGCTGTCGCACCCGACTGACGCCATGGGCAATGGCGCCAAACAATAGGGAACGGTGAGTGATGGATTTGTCGGAGGGGACAGCAATTTCACCCCGTAACGGACCGGGTTTTATTGTCAATTGATCCATGAGAAAATGTTATCATCGATGCAGTTCGGTGCGCAACTTAGGGCTAAGGTCGATTAGTGGTTTCTAAGCATCTGTGGGTAGTAGACGTTGAAGGGCTTGGGGAGTTCATTTGGATACGTAGCCAGAAGGGGTTGGATGGACTGGGTGGTCCCCAAGAGTAAGGTGCCGGGCTGGTCGTGGCGCCACCAAAATGCGCCATCGTCAGCCTGAAAACTGAGCAATGATTCCACGGAAGTGTCGTTTTTGGTAAACGCGGGAGATTCTGGATCCCATCCGAGCGCCACCAATCCTTCTATGACCAGGGCGGTGGAGTCCACATTGCTGATATCCCCATCGATCCAGCGGGCTTCCCAACCTCCATCCACGTTCTGTTCGGCAATGAGCGTGGTGATACATGGGGCAATGTCACGATTATCGCCATCGAAGCCAGCATGGGCCAGGGCTTCTAACGCCAATCCAGTTGTGTCGGTGTCGGTCAAGGAGCCATCGATGGGCCAGCCCCAACAGCCATCATCGTGGCGCTGGTCAAGCAAGGCGTCAATGGCTAATTGCGGAATAGATCGTCCGGCTTCGCCCAGAGCGATGATGGCCAAGTTATTTCGAAACAGGTTCATGGGATGGTAAAAGCCTGTGTTAGGATCCAATGCGTTTTCGAGAAATTGAATCAAGTCGACGCTTGCGAAGTTTTGAGGATTTTTATCGGCCGCTATTGCTGCGCGTAGCGTTTTGGCCGCTTCTCCAGCGTCCTTTCGGGTCAAAGTGTCGAATGCTTGTGCACAA
>WFTO01000411.1 GCA_015485435.1 Anaerolineae bacterium
GTGGAAAGGCGTGTAAGTATAGCAGATAACCCCGGGGGAAAGAAACATGAACCACATTACCGAAGAGCTTTTTTCGTGCGCTCGGCCCTGCGTCAACCACATTTTAGCTCAAATTTCCCACGCACTCCCTCCCACACAAAAAACGACTAGAGACGCCATTATCTCTAGTCGGGATACACCTCTACGGTCAGGGCAGATGTCTCGCCTCATCTGCCCTGACCGTGGACTGACGTCTCGCCACGCCAGCCCTTCCCCTTACAATCCGAGCCTCTCGCCCATGAACTCCTAAAATATCCACCTTGATCCAAGAATTTGGATCCCCTTTCCTTTTGACCAATAAACGTGTTGATTTCCGACTTTTCCGGCATCTACATGACGAAAACTTCAAAAAAATCATAAATTTTCGTGATTTTGGACTGAAAGCATCTCATTGCGCCTCGCACTTAACTTATAAACGCACATTTGGGAAATTTTTCCGCTGCCGATCCGGAGATGCTGATTGACGGAAACTCAGAAGCATTCGCCGCTCAACAATACCTTCTGCGCATGCATATTCGACCAGATTGGGTATGAAACCAGTACAACGTATGCTTCATCGGACTCTCGCCAAAGGCATCTATTTCGACGGGTTCGTGAGGTCGCCCCCCAACCGATGTCCAAATAGCAAACATCTCGCAGAAAATGACGTTATTACATAATGTGCGATTATGGTATACTTGTTTCGCCTTGCATTCATCCCGACTCCGCGCTCTTATCAATCTACATACCTGTCACATGAGTGACCACTCGCGTCGATCACTATCAGAACTGGCAAAACAATGTGCTGAAGAAACGAGTCGATACTTCAGCAATGGTGGGGCCCCTGGCCAAAGTTGCTATCAATTATTTAAGTTAGCCATTATCGACAGAGACCAGGAAGCCTGGGAAATCCTCTATCGACAATACACACCGTTGGTGAAGGGGTGGGTTTTACGGCATCCAGCTTATGCAAAGACCAACGAAGAAGCCGATTATTTTGTGAATGCAGCCTTCACGCGCGTCTGGCAGGCAATTACCCCTGAAAAATTTCAACGTTTTGAAGATACCAGCAGCATCTTGCGTTATCTCCAGACCTGCACAAATAGCGTGATTTTGGACAATCTACGTCAACGGGCCAATGAGGCGTATGACATTGACGCCGACGACGTGCGCCACCAGATCGACCAGCGTCATGGCCGAAGTGCGTCGGACATGCAACGGTCTTTGTATTTTCAACAGCTTTTCGAAGCGGTCAATCAACGCATGAAAACAGAACAGGAGCGCATCGTCCTTTACGAAGTCTATGTGCTGGATGTCAAGCCTAGCGAAATTTTCAAACGGCATCCGCATACATTTAAGAATGTCAAGGAAATCTATCGCATCAAAGAAAATATCCTGGCCCGTCTGCGCCGAGATGAGAAATTAAAGAAGTTATTTCAGTAATGCCGAAAAAATCGTCATCGTTGCGTTTATTTAGTAAAACTAGGGAAAAAATTATGATTGGACACGACCGGAATGCCCACCTCTCTGATGCAGACTTGCTGGCCTGGAACGATGGCGTCTTGGATTTTGCAGAACACGTAGAGCATTGCAAAATCTGCCAAGAACGAGCGCTGGCCTTGCAAGCAGAAGATCGCCTCCTGAAAACAACGCTTTTTCGGGCGGCATGTCCCCCTACCCAGCTGCTGGCTGAATTCGGGGCTGGGTTCTTAATGGGTGACGAGCAGAAATACGTTGCACAACATGTATCAAGCTGTCCGCATTGCAGCCAGGAATTGTCCTGGCAACAAGTCTTTATGCAATCGTTGACCCCTGCGCCTGCCCCTGCCGTCGAAACCGAAACATTGCGTCAGCGATTGGAGGAAGTGAGAGAAGGCGTCCGCGTCATTGTCGCCCGTTGGGTCAATAACGTGACGACAGACCCGAATCTGGGCAGAAGCTTTCAATTCGCAATGGGGACGATGCGGGGTGAGCATCAGAGGCCAATGCTTTTCGATGCAAACGAACTACAGGTAACTTTGGAATTTTATCGAGACCCAGAACACCCGGGCAAACATCAAATCATTGGGCTGTTGATTGGCGATGAAACCCCTGACAGTTTTCGGGTACAAGTTTGGCAAGAAAAAACTTGCGTCGCCGAAACCATGGTAGATGAGTTGGGTAACTTCGTCCTCGGCAATCTTTCGCCAGCCAACTACGATCTGAAATTGATCCATCCCAAACTCGAAATCCAACTGAACTCACTGGAAGTCTGAGTATGATTACGTGATGATTTTGCCTGGGAGAAGGGAAACAAGCTAGCAGGTGCTAGTGTTCTTACCCCGCCCCTTGAAAGCATAGGACACGGGATTACACCTTCTCCATCCACATCGAGCATGGACACTGACCAGTTCATTCAGCTGATAGTAGACCAGCTTGATGAACGCGCGCGTGCAGTGATTTTAGCTCAACATGTGGAACAGCTGGATGACAAGTTGGGATGGGCTCTTAAGGAGCAAGCCGATCATTACTTACGGACGGATGTCAATCGTTCCCTGGAGATTGCCGAGACACTCTTACAGATCGCTCACTTTTCAGGGAATCCAAAACATCGGGCGTTGGGGTTGCTGGCGAGAGCAAATGCTTATGCCATTGGTTTGGGCGAATATGAACGGGCCTTAACATATTACGATGAAGCCAAAGAAATTTATGAAACGTTAGGGGATGAATTAAATACAGCCCGTTCTCAGATTGGAAAGGTTTGGGCGCTAAGCAATCTAAGCCGTTATGAAGAAGCAGAAAACATCGCAGCCCAGGCTTCCAAAATCTTCGAACGCGCCAACGAGTTGCGCTCATTAGCCACTTTAACCATGAATCGGGCGATCAATTTAGCACGACAAGGCAATGACATCGCAGCGCTATCCATGTTTGACTGGGCTCGTTCACTACTGGAAACACTGAACGATGAAGGACATAAGTTCATACCCTGGATCGAGCAAAATCGAAGTATTGTGTTGCGCAATTTAGGACGCCTTCAGGATTCATTAGATGCTGCCAAAAAAGCCTGGCAGGGTATGGATGCGCAGGGAGAATTCGTGGAAGCGGCTCGCGCCCGACAAAGCAAAGCCATCACATATCTGCTTTTGGGACGTTATAACGAAGCACTCAATCTGATGGGCGAGGCTCGCCGCATCTTCCTCGCCGACGATCGGCAACGGGATGCCTTATTATTGGATGTTTTTCTGTGCGATTGTCTGCTGCCTCTGCGTCGTTTTGAAGACGTGATCGCCATCACCAAAAATGTTCGGCCATTTTTTGCCCAACGCGGCATGGAACAGGAAATCGGCAAGGCGCTGTTAGATGAAGCCGTCGCTTATGCCGGTCTAGGGAAATTCGAAGAAGCCCAGGCATCGTTGGTTGAAGCCAGAAAACATTTTGTAAGAGACGCAAATCCAGTATTGGTGGCAACCGCCGACCTCGAATTAGCAGCGCTCCTTCTGCATCTGAACGAATACGAGCAAAGCGAGGCATTGCTAGTCCATGCAGAAGAGGTCTTTCGTGGGAGAAACTTATCCCCCCAACTGGCTCAAGCCTGGCTACTTAAGGCCCAAATCGCCATCAAACGAGAAAAATGGACGGATGCGGAAAAGCTGACACGAAAGGCCCTCGAGGTCGCACAAAGTGAACAGATCATCACCCTCTCTTACCGCGCTCGCCATCTGCTGGGGCAAATTTTGGCGCATCGTCGCGAATATTGGTGGGCCATGGACCAGTACGAACGCGCAATTCAACATCTGGAACGACTTCATGGACACCTTATGACTGAATTCCAGGCTGATTTTTTGGCCGATAAAACCAATGTTTACGAAGACGCTGCGCTTCTCGCATTAAAGATCGGCGCAGACCAAAAGGCGCTGGAATTAGCGGAACGTTCCAAATCGCGCTCGCTTTTGAGCATGATCGCCAATCGCATCGATTTGAGCTTGCAGGCGCGCAGCGATGAAGATCAGGCCATTGTCGACGAATTGACACGGCTCAGAAAAGAACGCGATCGTATCCTGCTGCGTTGGGAAACTGGTGAGGATGTACGCGCAGGTAAAGATATCAAGGAAGCCAGACACCGCATTTGGACACTAGAACAACAAATTACCAAACTTTGGCATCAACTCCTCATCCACAATGCCGATTACGCACAGGATGCCGCGCTTTGGCAGGTACGAGCGGAATCGCCCCAGCCGTGGCTGGATGAGGAAACGCTTCTCTTGGAATATTTTATTGCCAGAGATCAACTTTTGGTATTCTTGGTCGATCACCGACAGGTCATCACCATTCTTCTAGAAGCAAAACCCGCACATATCCGAAAATTACTGGGCATGTTGGCTTTAAATAACCGCACCTTGCCCTGGGCGCCTAAAGAGCGACAGCACTTACTCGCCCGAAATGCGCAGGGGTTATTGAAAAAATTGCATCAATTCCTGATCCACCCCTTTGCTGACCGCATCCAAGCCTACTCCCGCCTGATCATCACGCCTCACGGTAATTTACATTACCTGCCTTTTCATGCCCTCTTCGATGGTGAACGCTATCTCATCGAAACCCACGAAGTCTCTTATCTTCCTGCCAGCAGCTTGCTCCGCTTTAGCGTACAACCACGTGCACATAGTGGGCAGATATTGACGTTTGGATATTCCAACCATGGCTTGTTGCCCAAAGCTGTCGAAGAAGCGCACATGGTTGCAGACATCATGCATGGACATGCATTCGTAGAAGATGAAGCGACCATTGCGAGGGTGAAAGAAAACACGTCCCATGCCCGCATCCTCCACTTCGCCTCTCATGGTGAATTCCGAACAGAAAACCCTCTTTTCTCGGGCATCCTTTTGGCTGACGGCTGGTTAACCGCCCTGGATATTTTCAACTTGCGTCTTGAGACATCCCTTGTTACGCTTAGTGCGTGCGAAACAGGCCAACATCGCATTGGTGGTGGCGACGAATTATTAGGCCTGACACGCTCCTTCCTTTATGCAGGCGCTTCATCCCTTCTGTTAAGCTATTGGCAAATCCCTGATGCCATCGCCTACGAGTTCATCCATGACTTTTATCAGCAATTGGCGGCTGGCCAACGAAAGGCCACTGCATTGCGCCATGCACAGCTAGCGCTCCTCAATCGGGGACGCGAAGAGCGCGAATCCACCCAACATTATCAACACCCATTTATTTGGGCGTCCTTCTTTTTGATGGGGTCACCGCATCAACTTTAACATCCAGAAAAAAAGGCAAAGCGCCCTCTCGATAATCACATCACGACCATCTCCATTCCCTATCCCCTTTGCCCGACGTCAATTCTCTGACGTTGGTTTCTTCAAAAAAGGAGTTCTTCATGAGCGAGGCAACCAGCAATCCCATGCCCTATGTGTACAATCAAATCGTCATTTTTGGCCATCCCGCACGGATCGATATGATGTTGGGGACCCAACGATCGTCAGAAAAACAACATAGCTCTGATTCTGACGATGACGGGAATGCCCTGCTTAACAACTTAAGGCTGATGGCTAGCGTCGAGCTCGAAGTGCCTGTCCTGACCGCCCAGGAAGAAGGGGTTCGCCCCACCATCTCTGGCACACGTGAACTTCGTCTTTATCGAGTCATCGAAGAAGATGATGAGGTCTATGAGGCGGTCTTACGTCGAAGTGAAGGGTTCGAAGACATCATTGTTGAACGCAATTACCTGTTGCGGGGCATCCCCTGGACGGCCGGTGGTAGTCCTTGGACGGCCGGTGGCAGTCCCTGGACGGCTGGTGGTAGCCCCTGGACAGCTGGTGGCAGTCCCTGGACGGCTGGTGGTAGCCCCTGGACAGCTGGTGGCAGTCCCTGGACGGCCGGTGGCAGTCCCTGGACAGCTGGTGGCAGTCCCTGGTTGGATATGGCTGATGAAGGGGGAGAAGCCGTCCGGTTACGGGCGGAACGACTCTTCAAAGAGCAATGGGCCTTTGGACCAACAGGCGTCGATGCGGAAGA
>WFTO01000412.1 GCA_015485435.1 Anaerolineae bacterium
ACTCGCGAGGGCGCTCAATTCAGCAAGCTGGATGGCGACCTTATCCCCGACAAGGAGGTCCTCACCATTCCCTGGGATCCGGTGGCCGCGGCCAAAGGCCCTTATCGGCATTTCATGCAGAAGGAGATTTTTGACCAACCCAACGCCTTAACCGACACCATCCGCGGTCGCATCGATTTTGTGACCGGTCAAGTGACTTTGGAAGATGCTAATCTCACCCCCGATGTAGTGAAACGCATCCAGCGCGTGAGTATTGTCGCTTGCGGCACATCGTACTACTCGGGCTTGGTCGGCAAATTTTTCATTGAACGGCTGGCGCGGTTGCCGGTGGAGGTGGATTATGGATCCGAATATCGCTATCGCCAACCAATTGTCGATGATCGCACGCTTTTCATCGCCATTACCCAATCGGGCGAAACGGTTGACACGCTGGCAGCGATGGAGGAAGCGCGTCACCACCGGGCCTTTTTGCTTTCGATTGTGAACGCGGTGGGCTCCCAGGCCGCTCGCGTGGCCGATGGTGTCATCTACATGCATGCTGGGCCCGAGATCGGCGTGGCCAGCACCAAGGCTTTTACGGCATCGGTGGTGGATCAGCTGCTGTTGGCCATGTTTCTGGGCCAGCAGCGCGGCGTAATGGACGCGGATATCTCCAACGAGCTGGCGCATGAGCTGGCGTTGCTGCCGCAAAAACTGGGAGATGTGTTGGCGCAGGATGAGACGATTCGCCAGCTGGCTATTGCGTATGCAAAATATGATAATTTTCTTTACCTGGGGCGTGGGTTGCAATATCCCATCGCCCTTGAAGGGGCGTTGAAGCTGAAGGAGATCAGTTACATTCACGCTGAAGGGTATCCCGCTGGCGAGATGAAACATGGCCCCATCGCTCTTATCGACGAGTCGATGCCTACGGTCGCCATTGCGCCGCGAGATGGGGTTTACGAGAAAATGGTGAGCCAGGTGGAACAGGTGAAGGCCAGACAAGGCAAAGTGATTGCCGTGGTGAATCCCAATGATCGGGTCGTGGCCAACAAGGCGGATGACCTGATCGTGGTGCCCGAGGCCTCGCCTTGGCTGCTTCCCATTCTCACCGTGGCGCCTTTGCAGCTTTTCGCCTATCATATCGCTGTATGGCGGGGCGCCGATGTCGATCAGCCCCGCAATCTCGCCAAAAGTGTGACGGTGGAGTGAACCGAATCCTCTTTTTGTCAGCCTTTGGTCGCTGCCGCAGGCAAACGGTGCAGCGACGATTGCTTCCATTGGCCCAAGCCCTCTCCAGAAGAGGGCATCAGGTGCAATTGCTGTTGCCGGTTTGGGACTGTCCGCAAGAAGGTGGATTTCATGCAAACGTGGAGGGCGTGAGGCTGCGGGCTCTTCAACCGGGCATAGGCTTCAAAGGCCTGTTTCCGCGGCTGATAGGCCTTTTGCGTCAAGAAGTGCTCGCCTTTGCGCCCGATATGCTGATTGTCAGCAAGGGATTGGGGTATGCAGGTTGGATCATGCAATGGTGGCTGTCACAGGGAGGCCGCGCCATCCTGGATTTGGATGATGATGAGCGGGCCTGGCGCCAAAGACAGGGGCGACATGCCTGGATCGACGGGTGGTTCACCCGTCAAGAGCTACAATTGATTCGGCGCGCCAGTGGCGTGTTGGCCGCTTCAACAGCGTTGGCGGACATGGTGCAACGTGTGGCTCCATCGCAGAGGGTGTTGTATCTCCCTAATGGCTTGCCTCCTGTGCCCGAGCGCGCGGCTGTGGAACACAATCCACCTCGCGTCTTATTCCTCAGTCGTGGTCATGATGTCCACGAACATGCCCTGCGTCGCATTTGGCCCGCGATCCTGGCCCAGGTTCCCGATGCCACATTGGTGCTGATCGGCGGATGGTCGCCAACGCCGAGGCTGCCCCAGGCGATGGATCTGGGGTGGTTGGAGCTCGATGCCTATATCCAGGCCTTGCGTCGGTCTGCATTGGCGCTTTTTCTGCCGCCCGACACGCCATTGGTGCGGGCCAAAAGTCCTGCGCGCTTGTTAGATTGCCTGGCGCATGGCGTGCCTGTTGTCGCGCTTGATGTCGGCGAATATGGGGCATTGCTGAGAGCCGGTGGCGGG
>WFTO01000413.1 GCA_015485435.1 Anaerolineae bacterium
CCGCAGGGGGATCGATACGTTTAATCTCCACCCTGACAACTCTCACCCCCCATTTGTCTGTGGCGTCATCCAAAACTTCTCGCAATTTTGTGTTGATGAACTCGCGCGAAGTCAACGCCTCATCCAATTCCATTTCACCAATGACGTTACGCAGGTTGGTTTGGGCGAGCTTTGTGGCTGCATCAAAGAAATCAGCCACGTTATACATAAGTTTTACCGGATCTGTGGCTTCGTAGAAAACTACCGCGTCCACCGTGACCACCACGTTGTCTCTGGTGATCACTTCCTGGGGCGGAATGTCCACTACCTGCTCTCGCATATCGATTTTGCGCATTTTGTCGATGAAGGGCACGATAATGGTCAAACCAGGGGTTGCTGTGCGGGAATATTTCCCCAAGCGTTCGATGACTCCCTTTTCATACGGAGAAATGATCTTGATGCTATACGCACCAACGATGAGGACGAAGAACGCAAGCAGAATAAAGAATAGGATTGCAAGTGTGGCGGTCATAAGGGCCTCCTCGATGGAGCGGGATTGAGTCGATAATGGGTGAAAAGTGTGTATGGCAAGGGGATCAGAGCTCGGAGTCGGCGGGCGATGCAGGGCGTACGACGAGTCGGGTGCCTTTAACTGAAACGACCTCGACGATGCTGTTTTCGGGGATGGTTTCCGAGCTGTCTTCTGGCAACGCTCGCCATTCCTCTGCATCTACACGCACAATGCCCGTGCCCTGAATAGCGTTGATTGGCTCGATCACAACAGCTTTTTTGCCTAAGACGCGATCGATACCCACTTTGACAGGTTGTTCAGCAGGCGTAACGCTTTCCGCGAATCGCCTTGATAATAGCAGTGCTATGGCCGAGACAAGGACAAAGACGGCCATTTGCCAGAGAATATCAATGCCAAAGGCGGCAACGACGGCCGCGAGTGCTGCACCTACGCCAAATGCGGCCAGGAAGAAACCCGCTGTTAAAATCTCGCCCACAAAGAAGATCAGGGCTAGAATCAGCCATCCCCAAAAATAAATGTCCGTGTTCATTGGTGGCCTTTCCTTAGGACATGAAGCGTTGGCAAAGAGTAAGGGTCTGGAATTATTTGATTCGAGAACCTGAAAATAAGCGCGTTTTGTGTGGGATACACTCCAATTGATTACAACTATACATGCAGTTTGTGGTTTTGTCCAGTCGCAGCAATGCGGCTCTGCCTTCTCTGGACCTTCCGATAGCGGTGTATAATAGAAAAAGCGTTGAGACATGAAGCATCTTCTATTTCTTGCCAAGGAGGTGGCGTATGCGCGCCATGGTGTTGCATCATCCCAAGGATATTTCTGAAAACCCTTTGCAGCTTGAAGACCTGCCCATTCCAGATCCTGGTCCAGGACAGATTCGCCTGAAAGTCACCGCTTGTGGCGTTTGTCATACCGACTTGCATACGGTTGAGGGGGATTTGCCTTTACCCAAATTGCCTTTGGTGCCCGGGCATGAGGTGGTTGGCGTGGTGGATAAGCTGGGGGAGGGCGTACGCACGTTTCGCTTGGGAGAGAAGGCTGGAGCGGTTTGGTTGTATCGCACCTGCGGCGCCTGCAGGTATTGTCGCTCGGGACGTGAAAATCTATGTGAGCAGGCAATGTTTACCGGATATCATGTCGATGGTGGGTACGCTGAATATATGGTGGTCGATGAGGATTTTGCGTATCATCTGCCCACCAATTTGCCAGATGCAGAAATTGCCCCGTTGATGTGTGGTGGTGTTATCGGCTATCGCGCCTTTAAGCTCTCAGAAGCAAAACCGGGCGATATCCTCGGCCTTTACGGCTTTGGAAACTCCGCGCACATCACCATACAAGTGGCGCGTCATCTGGGTGTTCGGGTTTTTGTGTTTACTCGCAGCCCCGAACATCAAGAACACGCCTGGGAGTTGGGCGCTGAATGGGTTGGGAGAGCCGAAGACACACCGCCCGAAGGGATCGATTCGGCCATCATTTTCGCGCCAGCAGGCCCCCTGGTGCCTGAGGCGTTGCGGGTTCTGAATCGGGGAGGAACGATGGCCCTGGCGGGGATTTATATGACGCCCATCCCTGAAATGCCCTATCGCCTGCTTTATTTTGAGCGTACGTTGCGAAGCGTGGCTAACAGCACCCGTCAAGATGCCAAAGAGCTCTTACAATTGGCCGAAGAAATTCCCATCCATACAACAGTTACCACGTTTCCCCTGGAAGAAGCCAACGAAGTTCTACAGGCCATGAAGGCCAGCAAGTTCAAAGGCGATGCTGTATTGATTCCATAAAAGAAATTAGGATTGGGTTGGCGACTCGCCCTGCCCAATCCTAATTTGTTGTGACGTCAAATCACACCGGCATATTTGCCTGCCGCTTCGAAGACATCCAAAGCGAAATCGATGTCGTCGATGGTGTGGGCAGCGGTGACGTTTGCTCGCAATCGACTCTTGCCTGGCGGCACGGCTGGGGGCAAAACCGGCAATACAAAGACGCCGTTTTCTTGACAGTATTTGGTCATCATGAATGCTTTGTTTTCATCATAGGTCATGATGGGCACGATGGGAGTAACGCTCACGCCCGTGTCAAAGCCACGTTCCGTTAAACCATTGATGAAATGCTGGACGTTTCGTGTCAAAATCCGGTTGCGTTCGACGCCCTCTCGTTCGATTACCTCGAAACCGGCTTTGCAAGCCGCCGCGACCGCGGGCGGCAGGGCGGCCGAGAATATGAAAGCCCTGGCAGTATGCTTGAGGAAGGTGATCATTTCCTCATCCGCAGTGATATAGCCTCCGACGCCGGGTATGGTTTTGCTTAATGTGCCCATTTTGATGTCAATGGCGCCTGGCATATCGAAGTATTCCTCAATGCCATGGCCGGTTTTCCCCAGGACTCCGAGGCTGTGGGCTTCATCAATCATCAGACGGGCATTGTATTTTTTGCAAAGCTCCACAGCTTCGGGCAAGGGGAAGATGTCGCCATCCATGCTGAAAACGGCATCTGCCACCACCAATTTACCGGCTTCTTCGGGCGCCTGCTGTAAACGGCGCTCAAGGTCTTTCATATCATTATGCCGGAAGCGAACAAAATGTCCCCGGGCCAGAGAGCAGCCATCGACAATGCTGGCGTGATTCCATTTATCTGAAATGACCCAATCGCCTTTGCCTACTATGGTGGAGATGGTTGCCAGGTTGGTGACGTATCCGCTGGAGAAGACGATGGCGTCATCTCTCCCGTGGAAGCGGGCAATAGTTTTTTCAAGATCGAGATGTAAGTCCAACGTGCCACCAAGCAGGCGGACGCCGTGGGTGCCTGTTCCGTAGCGATCAACAGCCTCTTTCGCTGCCTGGTCGATGTATGGGTGTTTCAATAGCCCGAGATAGCTGTATGTAGCAAACATGAGTTTTCGCCCTTCATCCGTAATAACCCAGGCGCCATCGATTTCTTTGACTGCTTGCTGGTAATAATAGGCCTGCTGCGCCTTGGCATCGTCGACTCGGGCGACCATTTCGTCAATTTTCCACTGGAAGCCGTCTTTCATCTTGACTGGTGGTTGTTCTAGCATGGAAAAACACTCCTTTTTTGCTTAGCGTTTTCACGCATTCGCATGAGAATTATCAGGTTGTTTCCTGGGGATCGATCGTTGCAGAGGGT